>DYHP01000014.1:0-7306 GCA_020724105.1 Candidatus Methylomirabilis sp.
ATCACCCCAGTATCAAAGCCCGACAAACTGTCATTCTGAACTTGATTCAGAATCTCACGGAACTCGCCTTCGGCTTCCGCAGATAATTTTCGCGACATTATACTGCGGCTTGATACGGGGCAAGCAAGGCCACAAAACGCCAAAATAACTATTCAAGGTCCTGGTCATTAGGGTTGGCTGCCAGTATGGTCTTGGGTCAAGTCTTGGTCATTGGTTAAAATCCTAAAACCCTTGACTATGACCATGACTAAACTGACTGCTGGTCCTAAACTCAATGACTAAAGTAGCGTTCAATGGCGTAGTTGTGGCGTGGTTATGGCGTTTGCGTATCTTCTATTAATAAAAAAACGGCCTTTAAAGCCGCAGAAATACCTCACTAAATACTGTAAGTTAGTGAATAAAAATTAGTGGTAATTGCCTAAACGAGATTATTAAGATTTGTATACAAATCTCTCGCTTTCTACGGCTTTTTATATACTAACACACATCAAAAAAACTGTCAAATTGCCGACTGTGTCACTCGTGTATAAAAGTTCTCATCACGAGCATTATTAAAAGCCCTGACAAAAAGATGGAAAAATGAATAAGGGATTTTTTAAAGCTCAATTTTTGTTTGATTTCGGGAATCAAATCGGATGCAGCGATGTAAATGAAATTACCGGCGGCAAATGGCAGCAAAAAAACAATAGAATTCCCTATTTTTTCTGAGAGTAAAAATCCCGCGATACCGCCCAAAATAACCGTGGAAGCGGCAAAAAAATTTAAAAACAACGCCCTAACTCTTTTAACGCCTCCGTAAATCAAAACGCCGTAATCCCCTATTTCTTGCGGAATTTCATGCAGAGCCACCGCCAAAACGGTTGCCAAACCGATTGGAAACGAAACAATAAACGAAGCGGCTATTGTTAAACCGTCTATAAAGTTATGAAGGCTGTCAGACAATAATACTAAATAAGCGTAAGGCCTCATTGTTGGGCGGGCGCCGTGCTCGTGGTGCCAACTTATAAATTGTTCCAGAGCGAAAAAAACGCAAAAACCGAGCAGTAAATAAAGAAAGACCTTTAATATACCCTTCTCGCTGCTGTCAAATTCAATAATCGCTTCGGGAATCAAATGAAAGAACGAGCCACCCATCAAAGCGCCGGCTGAAAACGACACCAATAATAAGAGAATTTTATCTAATAGTTCTTTCTTTAAAAATAAAGTCAGCGCTCCAATAAAGGCGATTAAACTGATGACAAACGTGCTTACAAGTATCCAAAATAACGGGGCCATAGTTCCAAACTTTAAATAGTATATCACAAAAAATAGTATATCACAAAGTAACTAAATCTAAAATCAGAAGATGTGCCAAAAAATCCCCAATTAAGGGGATGTGGAGAGTTATAACTTAATGTGTGAATCTGGCTCGTCAACCTATTATCAGTATAGCATAATATTGAAAACTTCACCAAGTTACCCCCACACTGGTTACGGGGTTGTTACTGCTAATGAAATTTTGTTCGCCTTCGGTTCCAAAATTTCAAACTAATAATAAAAAACCCGTTCGTTTTGAACGGGTTGGGTGTGTCTTTATTTTCTTCGCTATCCCGAAATCTTTCACAAAATCCCTCCTGTTGAAAGTATCTCTCTGCACAACGTTTTTAAGTTGTGGGTCAGACGGCCTGAAAGTCGCTTATCATCACAAGTCCCATGCCCGTCATCTCATCTGCCTCAGGGCCAGTGATGCCGAGTTTCTCCGGCGTAACCCGCCGAAAAAATTCGGTTTCTCTTTATTTCATTACAACACTGCCTTAATTCGCCATTTTGAGATATTCATTTTGTGACAGGTTTCAATAAGTTCCTCAATTTTCTTTTCTCTTTGTTTTCCATGTTCTTTTTGCAGGTATAATATCTCACAAGCAAACGCAGGGCTTATCATTCGCGCGCGGATGAAATCTTCATTATCAGAAGGCATTTGACCCAAAGATACAAACGACAAATTCTTCAACTTTTTTAAAATTGCTTGCTGTTCTGATGTCAAACCCCGAAGTGCAATAATTTCTTTAATTTTACGAATTTTACGGAACGGCGAAACAAAAACGGCTCCATGTGGCCATAAAAACATTGCCCCCACTATTCCCCAACAAAACAACTCCTCCAATTTTTCTTTCACCCTCTCTTTCATCTTTCGCTCCTTTCTGGATTTTCCAATCAAGTTAGAGAATGACATAGCAAGGTTTGATTTTTAAAGACCTACATCCAGTCTATTCTGGATATTTTAGTATAGCATATAGACAATTATTTGTCAAGGACTTATACTATTTATGGTTGTTGTTATTATTAATTCAGCGTTATTTAGCGTACTATTCAGCGTAGTTCGGCGATTAAACGTTTCATAGAAGCCGAAAAACGCCGTAATATTATGGAGCAAAAATCTTTGGAACAATATTTTCAAGAATACGGGATTAATGACCCCGATGTTAAGGTTCAGATTCTCGATGAAATTACGGATGTTGTCTATGACAGAAATCAGCATGTTATCCGTCTTGATAAAATTGATGATGATTATGTGAAGAAACAAACTTTAGAAGGCATTAAGGAACTTGATGATAAGATAAAAAGAATTTTTCAAAAATTTATAAAGAAATAAAAATTCGGCGACTTTGTCGCCTGAAATTCGGTTGCTGCGCTCCCTGAAATTAGAAACTTGCTTACTTTGTTCGCGAAATTTGATGCCTGTGGCATCGTAATAATTTCTAATTTCGTTCTTGAAGGGAACAATCTTCGTTTCCCGAAGGGAAACTAGTTTCGCGACTCCGACTTAAAGTCGGAGGAGTAAATTTCTTTTATATGCACAAACCCATCGTCCTGATAATTTTAGACGGCTTCGGGATAACGACACCGTCGCCCACGAATGCAATTTCTTGCGCCAAAAAGCCCTTTTTTGAAAAACTCGTCGCTACTTTCCCGACAATGCTTTTGGAGGCGTCGAGTTTGAACGTCGGCTTGCCGTGGGGAGAAATCGGTAATTCGGAAGTCGGGCACACGAACATCGGTTCGGGCGTTTTGCTTTACCAAAGTTTGCCGCGTATTGATATGTCCATTGAAAAAGGCGAATTTTTTAATTTGCCCGCGCTCTCCGAAATTGCCGAAAATTTGAAAAAGAAAAACGGCAACCTTCATCTTTTAGGCATTTTAGGCGAAGGCGGAGTTCATGGGCACACGAGGCACTTAAAAGCGCTTTTGGATTTTTGCCAAAAACAGGGTTTTAAAAATAACCCCCCCAACACCCCCCCTATTTCGCCAGGGGCGAAACAGGGGAGGAAGGGGGGGGTCTATCTCCACTTATTTTTAGACGGTCGCGATGCGCAAAAGGACTCGGGCAAGGTTTTTCTTCAAGATATTTTGGATTATTGCGGGAAATTAGCCGTCGGCGAAGTTGCCTCGCTTTGCGGACGGTATTTCGCAATGGACAGAAACAATAATTGGGACAGGATTGAAAAGGCGTACCGCGCCATTGCCGAAGGCAAATCGGAAAAAACAGCCGCAGACCCGATGGCGGCGATTGAAGAGTCCTACAAACAAAATATTTTTGACGAAGAATTTTTGCCCACGGTCATTGTTGATGGCGCAAATAACCCGAAAGCGCCGATTAAAAAAGACGACTCCGTCATCTTCTTTAACTTCCGCGCCGACCGCGCCAGACAGTTGACTGAAGCGTTTGTTTTGCCTGATTTTTTCGCCCAAGGCGGAGCCCTCGCAGAGGAGAAAAGATTCCAGCGTGAATTTTTGAAAGGTCTTGGATTCGTAACTTTTACTGAATATAAAAAAGGTCTGCCGGTAAAAATTTTATTTCCGCCGCAGATAATCAAAAATCCTCTGGCAAAAATCATAAGCGACGCGGGATTAAAACAACTCCACATCGCCGAAACCGAAAAATACGCTCATGTTACATTTTTCTTAAATGGACAGGTTGAAGAAAAATTCAAAGGCGAAGAAAGAGCCCTTGTTCCCTCTCCAGCTGTTTCAAGTTATGACCAAAAACCCGAAATGTCGGCGAACGAGTTGACCGACAAGATCCTTGAGGCGATAAATTCAAAAAAATACGACTTTATCGCCGTAAATTACGCCAATCCCGACATGGTCGGCCACACCGGAAACCTCCAAGCGACGATTAAGGCAGTGGAAACCGTGGACAAATGCCTCGAAAAAGTGGCGCTCGCCGCTGGCAAACAAGGTGGAATAGTGTTTATTGTCGGCGACCATGGCAATGCCGAGGAATTGGTGAATTTGCAAACGGGAAAAGTGGACAAAGAACACAGCGTTTATCCCGTGCCTTTTATTGTCGTAAGCGCTTGGCACGAAGGAAAAACGATTCAGGAAATCCCCCCTCTAACTTCCCCCTTCAATAAAGGGGGGCGAGGGGGGGATTTATCGCTTTTAACACCAATGGGGCTTTTATCCGATGTAACGCCGACGATTTTGGGGACAGTTGGTTTGCCTTGCGCGCCGGAGATGACAGGGAATAATCTGTTGGCGGTTTTAGCCGAACATTAACCATCCCGGTCTTAATATCAATAAAATACCGATTAAAATCATTATTGTTCCGCCGATTAAGGCTGAATATCTGCCGTATTTGGTGCTGACGCCGACGGATTTGAGCGTAATCATGGCGATGGTAAAAATAATCAAATCGTCAAGCATGTAAATCAAAATGTAAAAAAGGAGGTGTAAATAATATTGCCATTTGGCAAGCGATGAAATCGCCAAGACCTGCGTGTAAATGGCGGGAAGTCCCGCTGAGCACATCAATTCAAGCAAGTTTACCGAGAAAGCCAAGACTACGATTCCGCCGAACGCCAAGGCGAATTTTTTTGTTTGGACAATGTTTTTTATTTTATCAAACATCTTCAGTTTTTTCTCGTGTTCGGAAGCCGGACAGCCGCTTTTTTGCGAAAAATGTTTGCGCAATTGGTGGCTGCCGGCAAAGATGGCAATGCCGCCGATTATAATTCTGACCCAAAAAACAAGTCCCAAAAACAAAAAGACATTAAGCCAGGCGGACATAAAAATAAAATAAGAAAGCGCCGAAGCCAAAATAAACGCGCTTCCCAAAAGCCAGGCGCGAAAACGGCTTTCCATTCCTATGAGCAAACTGATTAAAAAGAGCAAAATCCACATCGCGCAGGGATTAAAGCCGTCGATGCCGCCAATGATTACGGTTAAAAGAGGCAAGGACAAATTTTTTGTCGCCACTTCGCCGATGATGGGAATTTTTATTTTTTCAGGCAAAACATTGTTTGAAATTTCGGACGCGCGGTCTTGAGGAATCTCTTTTATCGGTTTTGCCAGATTTTCAAATTCTTTTACAATCGGCGCGATTTTGTCTTCGCATTTTACTGCTTGGCAGTACTCCACCGCGCTTAAAATCAACTGGCCGGTGGTGTTGTCGCTCATATAGCCGTAAAATGCCTTGCTGTTGATAATCGTGATTGGCACGCCGCCGGTATTTATATCAAGAGCGCTTGCCACTTCCCGCAGCAGTTTCCGGTTCTCGGCATTAAACCAAATTTCGTATCTTTTAACTTGAATTTCAGGTTTCTCTCTTTCAAATTTTTCCAAAAACAATTCTTCACTCGCGCAATGCGGGCAACCTTGACCGTAGAAAAAATAAACAGTGACCGGTTCTTGGGCAAAAACTGGTTTAATGACAAAAAATAAAATTGCGATGGCGCTTAATAAAAATAAACGACGCATAAAAATAACTTCTAATCCTTAACCTTTGGCCTTTGACACCGTTCGGCAAGAATTAACGGTCAAGGATCAACAGTTATTATTATCTATCTTTATTTTCCTCAATAAACTTAACCAATTCTTTTTTTCCCACTTCCCCGTAAAATCTTTTAAATTCATTTCCGTTTTTATCCAAAAACAAAAAAGCGGGGAAATCTTCCAGTTTGTATTTTTTCACCAAATCCCCATGTTCGTCAACATCAAAATATTCCGTTTGGAGCCACGGGAATTCTTTTTCAATTTCTTCAAACCGCGGTTTCATTATTATGCAATCGGAACACCAAACCGCGCCGAACTTCAAAATTTTCATATGTTTTGTTCCATTTTTCAAACATTAAAAAGCGGTCGCTGAATAATGTTTGGTCTTTCATTTACGGATGTTAATCCAAAAAATGCTTAAGCATTTAACCGATTTCTTCTATCCCGGCATGATAACTACCTTAATATTGGCAGTTATGTTTTCGTTAAATTTGATTTTTAAGGAATACTCGCCTGTTTCCTTAATGGGTTGTTCTAAAATTATCTCCGCGGAATTAACTTGATAGCCGACGGATTTCAATTTATCGGAAATTATTTTTGAAGTCACCGAACCGTATAACCTACCCTTCTCCCCGATTTTCATCTTAATTTCAAAAATTTTATCGTTAATTTCTTTTGCCAGTTTTTTAAGCATTTTTAACCGTTTTTCTTCTCTCCTCTGCTCCGTTTTTTTAGATTTTTCAAGTTCGCCAAGCGCTTTTTCCGTCGCTAAAATCGCCAAATTTTGCGGCAATAAAAAATTGCGAGCAAAACCATCCACAACTTCCTTAACATCGCCTCTTCTACCTAAATTAGAAACATCTTTAGAAAGAATAACCTTCATGTTAATCTTGAATTTTTAATTTTTAATTTTTATTAAAATTTTTATTGACTTATACGAGCGGCGACAATGCCAATGACAACCTTCTATTTCAACAACTCCATTGCCTTATCCAACTGCGGGTCTTTGTCGTTATTATAATCCTCGTCGGTCAAATCTATTTCAATGTCTGGCTTGATTCCGTTTTGATTGATTGAACGCTCTTTCGGCGTCAGCCATTCGGCAATGGTGATTTTAATTGCCGCGCCGCCTTTCAAATCGTCATATTCTTGAACAGACCCTTTGCCGAAAGTGGTTTTGCCGATAAGCGTCGCCAAGCCGTAATCCTGCAGCGCGCCCGCCAAAATTTCCGAAGCGGAAGCAGAGCCATGGTTAATTAAAATGACGGTCTTAATATCACGCAAACTTCCCCGTCCGCTTGAATAATATTTTTCGGTCTGACCGTTATAGTATCTTTCAATAACGACGACTTGATTATTAATCCAATGCCCCAAAATCTCTATGGCGCTGTCCAAATAACCGCCTGGGTTGTTTCGCAAATCAATAATTATTCCTTTTGGATTTTTAACCAGGATTTCGCGAACCGCCCCATTCATTTTTTTGACCGTATCGTCGCCGAACTGGGAAATTTTGACGTAAGCGATATTGCCCGGTTTCATTTCCCACCGCACG
>DYHP01000014.1:7316-20071 GCA_020724105.1 Candidatus Methylomirabilis sp.
AATGATTTTCGCGCGCGTGACAGTAAATTCCTGCGGCCTTGCCCAGCCGTTTCTTAAAATTAAAAGTTTGACCTGAGTGCCTCCTTTTCCTCTGATTCGCGAAACTGCGTCGTCAATCGCCATATTGAAAGTGTCAACGCCGTCAATCGCCAAAATTTTGTCTCCCGCCCTTAAACCGACTTTTTCGGCGGGCATATCGGGCAACGGAGCGACGATAATAAGTTGCTCCTTTTTAATTCCCACTTCCGCGCCGATGCCTTCAAAAGTCCCTGCCAAATCTTCGGCGAATTTTTCCGCTTGTTTCGGTTCAAAAAACACGGAATACGGGTCGCCGAGCGAAGCGATGATGCCCTCGAGCGCGCCGTAAAACATTTTTTTGTCTTCAACGGGTTGTTTGTAATATTTTGTTTTGACGATATTCCAAACCTGATTAAACAAATCCGCGTCAACCTCGGGCGAAATCGAAGCAAGACCGAGATTTTTAATTTCGACTTGAACACTCTCGGATTTTTTAAAATTTGAGTATTCAACGCCAATCCAAACGCCGGAGATGAAAACCAGCGATAAACCAGTTGCCAGAATAAAAATGATTAAAAATTTTTTTTGGAAGAATCTGGATAAAAACATAATCAAAAATTATTCTAATTATTCCTAATTGCTCTAATTATTCTAATTAAATCCAAATTCATTAAAATCCCGAAGCCCGAAATCCAAATCCCGAAAAATTCTCAAATCCCTAATTTTTAAAATTTAGTTATTGTTCGGGATTCGGGATTGGGATTTGGTCATTTTGGAATTATTTAGGTCAATTAGAATAATTAGGTCAATTAGGTTAATTTTATTCAACTCTCTCTATCTCCGCTCCCAATAATCTGAATTTTTCCTCAATTCTTTCGTAACCGCGGTCGATGATTTCCGCGTCATTCAAGGTTGATTCGCCGTCGGCAACCATAGCGGCGATAAGCATTGTCGCGCCGGCTCGCAAATCAAGCGATTTTATTTCCTGCCCGTAAAGCGGCGCGGGACCGGTGATTAAAACTCTGTGCGGGTCGCAAAGCACGGCGTTTGCGCCCATTTTCACGAGTTCCCTTATATAACCCAGCCGTCCTTCGTAAAGCGGGTCGTGAATCAGACTGGTGCCGTTGCATTGCGTGGCAAGAACGCCGAACGGCGCCTGCAGGTCGGTCGGGAAACCCGGGTGCGGCAAGGCCTGAAGTTTGAAAGCGTTAAGAGCCGCCCCTTGAGGCGTTATTTCCAAAAAATCAACGCCGGCGTCAATGCCGACGCCGATTTTTCGCATTAAAACAATAGTCGAATCCAAATGCGCGGGGATGATTTTTTTAATTTTTATGTGACCGCGCAAAGCGGCGGCAGCGGCGGCGAAAGTGCCCGCTTCAATTTGGTCGGGGATTACCTCGTGTTTTACGCCGCGAAGTTCTTTGACGCCGTCGATAACAACGGTATGCGTTCCGGCGCCTTCGATTTTCGCCCCTGTCTTATTCAAAAAATTTATCAAATCTTCCACATGCGGTTCGGCAGCGGCCATTTTAATCGTCGTTTTTCCTTCAGCCAGCGCCGCAGCCATAATGGCGTTTTCCGTCGCCGTAACTGAAAATTCGGGCAAAATGATATAAGCGCCCGCCAATCCTCGAGTTTTTAAATTGTAAACTTGGGTTTTGTTGTCAAAACTGATTTCCGCTCCCAAGGCGCGCAGCGCCGCAAGATGCGTATCAAGCGGACGCGCGCCAATAATGCAGCCGCCGGGTTCGGAAATGGACATTTCTTTGAAACGCGAAAGCAGCGGACCCATCAAAAGCGCTGACGAACGCATGCTTTTTACCTTTTTTTGGTCCATTTCGCCCAACGCCAAATTGTCCGTGGAGATTTCAAGAGTGTTGGGTTCGAGCCAATTAATTTCCGCGCCTAAACTTTCCAAAATTTCAACCATCTTTTTGACATCTAAAATTTGTGGTACATTGGTAATGACGCTTTTGCCGCGAACCAGGATTGTTGAAGCCAAAATCGGAAGCACGGCGTTTTTCATCCCGCTTATCTCGACATCGCCGCGCAGTTTAATTTTGCCTTTGATGATAAATTTGCTCATAAACCCTATTTAATGATACATTTCTAAAATATGAAAATCAAGTACAGGGTAATAATTCTGCTTATTTTAGCAATTATTTTTTTTATCGCCTCTCCCGTTTTGATTTTATGGGCCGTGGGTTACCGCTGGAATCCCAAAAAAAATTTTATTGAAAAAACCGGCTTGCTTTACGTTAAAACGGAACCATCGGGAGCCGTTGTTTATCTTAACGATAAAGAACGAAAAGAACGAACACCCGCAAGAATAAAATTTCTTCTGCCCGACAACTATAATCTGAAAATTTCAAAAGAAAATTATATTCCTTATGAAAAAACCGTGGCCGTAAGAAGCGGTTTGGCGACTTTTGAAGACACCGTAATTCTTTTCAAGCAAAACTTGCCAATTTTAGCCGAGGCGGACATCGCAAAAACAATGGGGCAACTTTTGGGCAACCAACTTCGCAAAATTTCCGATTCTTACAAAAAAAACGGCTTGGTTTATTATGTTAAAAACAACCGCTTAATGTCGCGCGAACCGAAAAAAACAATTGAAAACGAAATTTTAACATTGCCTTACAAAAATTATCTTTTGTCGGATATCATTGAACCTTATTTTATATTCAAAAACGGCATGAACGACAAAATTTTGGTTTTAGACAAAGACGCGCAAATAATATTTGACGGCTACGGGAAAGAAATCGTATTTTCTAAAAACAAAAATGAATTTATGGTTTATGACGATTTTGAAATAAATATTTACAACATTGAAAAAAAGGAAAAAATTTTCATCACGAGAAGCAGCAAAAAAATCATAAACGGATTCTTTTTGGAAAATAAAAACTACATCATTTACGCTCTGGTGGACGGCGTATATGCCATGGAAAAATTAACAAGCGGCCTGGGAAGAATCGTGTTGACCCTGGCGAATTTTACTGACATTGAATCAGCGATGCCGGATGAGAAACAGGAAAACATTTACATTCTGGGGGTAATAAACAAAAAATCAGGGGTTTATGTGTTGAATTTTAGATAAAACCGCCATTTTACGCCCTCACAACGCGATTTTACACTATATAAAAAGACGTCATCTCTGGCGTCTTTTGGCGTAGTGATGGCGTATTTGTTCGGCTTCGGGATCCCGTCGGAACTATTGGATTTCGTAAATCCTCGAGGATTTACGAAATCCCCGAGTTTAGGTTCCCGAAGCCGAACAAATTGGCTTTTATAATCTATAACTCCACCATCGCGTTGTCGCCCACTATCAATTTGTGACCATTGGGAAGGGTCTCGTGAGAATCTAATATCAAAGCGTTGTGGCCGATTAAACTGTCCACGATTCTTGCGTTGCAATGAATATCAACGTTGTTAAAAATTATTGAGTGCTCAATTTCGGAATTGTAAATTTCAACATTATCCCCCACGGAAGTGTGCGGTCCGATATGGGCGTTTTTTATTATACAGCCGTCGCCGATGGCGACCGGACCGCGGATTATCACATTCGGCCCGATTTTCGTATTTTTGCCGATTTTAACCTTGCCTTGAATTCTGACTCCCTCGTTTCTTTCGCTTTCATCAAACCATTCTTTGGGAGGCAAATTGTCCAAAACCAATTGGTTGGCCTCAAGCAAATCCTCGGGCTTGCCGGTGTCCTTCCACCAGCCGGTTATTTCTTTGTGTCCAACCTTAAAACTATTTTCGATAAGCCAAGTGTGGATGTCGGAAATCTCGTACTCGCCTCGCGCGCTTGGTTTGATATGTTGATACGCCTCAAAAAAATTTTTGTCGTAAAAATAAATTCCGGTTACCGCAAAATCGCTTTTGGGCTCCAAAGGTTTTTCTTCAACGCGAACAATTTTGTTGTCGCGGATTTCCGGAACGCCGAATCTCTGGGGCTCTTGCACTTTTGACAAAGTTAACAGACAATTTAAATTTTCTTTTTTAAATTTTTCAATAAAATCGCCGACAGGGTTTAAAACAATGTTGTCGCCCAAATAAAAGACAAATGATTCGTCGCCGATAAAATCCTTCGCTTGCCAAACGACGTTGGCAATGCCCAGGGGACCGCCTTTTTGCTCGAAATAATGGATTTTTACTCCCCATTTTGAACCGTCGCCAATGAATTTTTGAAGCTCGACATCGCCGGGATTGGTATTGATGGCGATTTCTCTTATTCCGGCGTCGCGCAATTTTTCAATTGCGTAAAAAATCATCGGCTTGTTGGCGATTGGTATCAAATGCTTATTGATTGTCCAAGTGATGGGACGGAGGCGTGTCGCTCGACCGCCACCGGTTATAACGGCTTTCATATTTCACGAGTGAAACGAAGTTAAATAATCTCTCAATGCCTCTTTCCAATCTCTCTGCTTCGGCAACTTGGTGTTTAACAAAATTGAATATTTCGGCCTTGCCGCCGGGCGAGGAAATTCTGCGGCGCTTACCGGTTTCAGTATAACATTTTTATTTATCCCCCCACCTTTCCCGAACACCATTCCATCCTTCTCGCTAAAATTGATACCTCGTGGAAAGGTGGGGAGATTCAGTATTTTAAAAATCTCTTGAGCAAAACCGTACCAGGTGCAGGCGCCGGAGTTTGCGCCGTGATAAATACCGAATGGCATTTGTTTTTTTACCCCCCCATCTTTCCCGAACAATATTCCATCTCTCTTATTGAGATTGACGTTCCGTGGAAAGATGGAGGGGTTAATAATTTCAAATGTCAGTTTAGCCGCATCCGGCGCGTAAGTTGGGGAACTTAACTCTTCGTCAATCAGTTTAAATTCTTTTACCCCTTCTATCTCCCCCTGTTCCGACGCTTCGGTCGGAATAGGGGGAGTAAGTAGGGGTTTGGCGGATAATTTTAGGGAGTCGGACTCCCTATGGTGAGATGCAGATAATTCAATCATCTTATCCACAAAACTTTTTTTCACCCCTTCCCCGTTTCCCATTTTTCCGAAAAGTCGGGAAAGACGAATCAAATAAAATTTGGAACAGTTATTGCGCAACTCTTGTTCGCCTGCAAATTTGCTTTTGGCGTACGCGCTCTGCGGGTCGGGGGTGTCATCTTCGGCGTAACCTTCAATTTTATCGCCGCGAAAAACATAATCGCTGGAATAATGAATTATGGGGATAGATAATTTTTCCGCCGCCTCGGCCAAAAAACCCACGGCAATGCCGTTAATCAAATTCGCTTTTTTTGGCTCTTTTTCCGCGCCGTCGACGTCGTTATACGCCGCGGCGTTTATTATCAACTCCGGATGCAGCGAAAAAATTTGCCCGTGAATCTCATCTTTTTTCGTTATGTCGCAATTATCTTTGTCCCAAGCGACAACTTCGTGCGCCGCGCTAAAAACTTTTACCAGTTCCTGCCCCAACATGCCGCGGGCACCGATTATAAGTACCTTCATACCCCGATGCAAATATACTAATGAAATACCAATTATACAAATTAAATATTAGTAGCATTAGTATGTATTCGTATATTGGCATCGCAGTTAATTTATCTCTATATATTGCTTCTTATAATAATCTTGATATTCCCCGCTCTTCACCCTTTGCCACCATCCGGAATTATTTTTATACCACTCCGTTGTTTCGCGAAGCCCTGTTTCCAAGTCCTTTTCCGGCGACCAGCCGAAGTCGGCTTGCATTTTTGTGATGTCCATTCTGTACCTGCGGTCGTGGCCTCGCCTGTCTTTTACGTGTTCTATCATTTCTTTTGAAACGTCCAAAATTTCCAAAAGTTTATTGGCGATTTCAATGTTCGGATATTCACTGCCGCCGCCGAGGCAATAACTCTCCCCTATTTTCCCTTTATGCAAAATCGAATCCACGCCTCGACTGTGGTCGTCAACGTGAATCCAATCGCGGCGATGCAGGCCGTCGCCGTAAAGCGGAACCTTTTTTCCTTCAAGCAAATTAGTGATGACCAAAGGAATGAATTTTTCCGGAAAATGGTAAGGGCCGTAATTGTTTGAACAGTTGGAAATGGTAGCGGGAAGTTTGTGGGTGTTTATATATGCTCTCACAAGATGATCAGCTGCGGCCTTTGAAGCAGAATAAGGATTGCGCGGACTGTAAGGCGTGTTTTCGTTGAACGGCGGGTCGTCGGGACCGAGTTCGCCGAAAACCTCGTCGGTGGAAATATGGTGGAATCTTATATTCCCATTAAGCCGCGCTGTTTCCAAAAGCGTGTGGGTTCCCAAAATATTTGTTTTCAAAAAAATGCCCGCGTCCATAATTGATCTGTCAACGTGGGTTTCCGCGGCAAAATGGACTATGGCGTCAACGCCTTGAAGCAGTTCATTGACCAATTTGGCGTCACAAATATCGCCTTTTGCAAATTGATAATTGGGGTTACCCTCCAAACTTTTTAAATTTTCCAAATTGCCGGCGTAAGTCAAAACATCCAGATTAATAACCTTATAATCCGGATATTTATTGAGAATATAATGGATAAAATTTGAGCCAATAAACCCCGCCCCACCAGTTATAAGAAGCTTCATAAACTACTTAAAGAATATCAAAAATAGTCTTTTAAAGTCAAATAATTTCTCCGACATGAAATGTCGGAGAAGGGTTTACTCTAAAATCAAATCCTCGATTTCATTCGCGTCCTTAATCACCCAAATTTTTATAAATTTTTTATACTCCCCCGCACTTTTAAACTGTTCTGAAATAAATCTGGGATTAACCAAGTACGAAAAATTCTTTTGTCCAATATAATCCAAATAACTTGACCACTGATAAGATTCAAGAAATTTTTGAACCTTTCTCCAATCTTCAACCCCTCTTTCTTTCCATTGCGATTCAATTAGTTCTACGGGGTTCAAATGGATATAACGAGAGATATGAAGAAGTTGAGCGTCCGTTAAAATCGGAACTGTCTTAAATGTGCCCTGAAAAAGAACCCCGCTCCTTTCATATTTTGTGTTAAAATATTTAGTATAACCATTACCTAATTTTTGCATGAACTTTGAAATACCACCTTCTTTTAATTGGTTGAGAACGAGGTGAAAATGATTGGGCATTAAACAAAAACAAGCGATGTCTACTAATAATTTTCGTGGTCTTCTGATTTCTAACTCCTTTATTGGGTCGTTGAAGATTTGATACCTGATATCTTCTACGGATAGTTCGTCGTTAAATTCAAAGAGACTGCGAACAAAACGAAGATAATCGTTAGTTTCATTAAAGATAATTCGTTTTTCAACGCCGCGATTAAAAATGTGATAAAAATTGTCATTAACAAAAATGGGTACTGGCATATTAACTTTCACCGACATTTCATGTCGGAGATGAAATATCATGTCGGTTTTACAATCATTATAACAAAAATAGCGAGGTCAAAAAAGACCTCGCTATACAGATTATCTTAAAGAACGAACGCCAGAGCGGCGCGGACTTCGTGCCACCAACCGGGCGGAACATAAACCACCCAAATTGCGGAATCCTCAGGTTTGTTTTCTAACATCACATAATGAGTGCTATCGCCCTCGCGAAGAGAAAGTTCACTTGTTTTAATAACTTTGCATAAAATCAAAATTTTGTCAATTTTTTCACTTTAATGTAGGGAGTCGTCGGACTCCCTGCCCTTAAAAGCCCCCAGCATGGGAGGGGGCTCTTATATCTTAAACTAAAACGAATTTTATTGCAACATCTTGTTGATATTGGTTTCAAACTCACTTTGCGGAACCGCGCCTGAAACCAATTCGCCGTTGACAAAAGTCGCCGGAGTTCCTTGTACGCCGTAAGCGGAGCCGCTCGACGCGTCGCTGTTAATTTTGCCTTCGTATTTTTTATCGGTAACGCATTTCGAGAATTTTGCCGTGTTAAGTTTTAAATCGCCTGCCAATTTCGCCCACAGGGAATCGTTGAAATTCGCCTGATTTTTAAACGCCGAATCGACAAATTCCCAAAATTTACCCTGTTCGCCGGCGCATTCAGAAGCGTTGGCCGCCGCGTTGGCGTACTCGTGGAACGAAAGCGGAAAATGGCGAAAAACAATGCGAATCTTGTCTCTGTATTTTTTCGCCAGCGCCTTAACTGTTTCGTGATGCTTGGTGCAATACGGGCATTGCAAATCGGAATAAACCACCAGTGTCACTTTTGTATCCTTGCCACCCAAAACATGGTCGCTTTCGGTTATTTGAATATCTACCGGCGCGTTCGCTTCTTCGCCACCTACGGCATCGGTTGGCTCGTCTGCCACTACTTTTTGATTTAAGGAATCGCTAACCGTCGCCTGGCCGGAACCAACCAGCCAACTTACCCCGATGAATATCGGGGCGGCAAAAACAAAACCCGCGACAAAACCGATAACTGTGGATTTTCTCAACCTGATATTATATTCGCCTTCTTGCATGAAAAATCCTTTTATTTTATTTAATAAACCGAATAACTTTTCTTTCATAATATCACGAAGCACCACGAATAGAAACCCCAGCAGCAGAACCTTCGCCCAGTATAATCACGAAGTTGCTATACTGGGCTTCAGTTCGCTACGGGGCAGGCACGAAATGTCGCAAAAAATTCGCGGTCTTTCGTACCATCATTGGCGGTACTTGGTATTATCTTACAACTTGTGATATAATAACAAAGGAATTAGTTTTTGTCAAATTTAAACCATAGAAGCCATTTCACGCCATAACTACGCCAATCAACGCTAAATAAATATTAGCGTAAAGCAGCGTTGTGATAGCGTTCTTGTGGCTTCTACAAAATATGGAAGAAGAAAAAAAGAAGCTGCCTCTTTGCCGAAAATTATTCTGGATTGCTTTGAAAATCACCGGCTTAGTGCTTTTGGTCAGATGGATTAAGGGCAGGATGGGCGGCAAATGCGAGTGTTACGGAAACGAGCCGCGCACTTGCGACGAGACATGCGTGTGCAATGAGGAGAAAAAGGAAATAATTTAGGATTTCATGAAATGAGCTTGCACGAAACCGACATTTCATGTCGGAGAATTCTCCGACATGAAATGTCGGTGAAATGGATAAAAAAATGCTCCTTCGTAAAGAGAGAGCATTTAATATCCGCGAAATCTGCTTGAAATCCACGAAATTGCAATACTAAGGTATGTAGCATTTCGACAATTCCGGGTTGAGCCAGATGTTGTTAACGCCTGTCATCATTCTAATCAATTCGGCGGAAAAGAGTTTAAGGTTCGGAGTGGTAATAATAACATTTTCGTCTTGAATTGTCGCCCGGCAATTGCAGGGGCAGGGACAATCATCGTCTGGCAATTGGCCGGGCACGCAATCGGGGTCAATCGATAGACCCTTGTCGGCGCAAACCTGCGGATCAATTCGGCAGGGAAAAAGTTCTTCTCCTTCCGGATTTACGCAATACGAAACATACCAATCCGGCGGAACAACGACTTCAAGGCACTCGCGTTTTAATTCCATGCCAAGGCAGTTTTCAACCGAGAGAATAATCTCGTCTATCCTTGCCAAATCCACCACTTGCCCATTTGTCGTCACCAGAATTCCTAAAATAGGCGTTCGCGCGTCGGCCTCAACCTTATAATCGGTAACATTGGCGTAATAATTGTAATAGCAATTGTCATTGCAGGACAAAAAGACAGAGAAACAGAGAAACAGAGAAACAGAGAAACTGTCTGCTTTTTTCATTTTATCCTCCGATGTGAAGGTTCTGTAAATATCTTAACAATAATGTCGGAAAAATTCAATGTATTGCAACTCCCCCCAAAAAGAACCCCGCTCTTTAAGAGGCTCTCTTTAACAAAATTTTGAAAGAATATCAAACTTGACGGCTTTTAATGATTTGTTATAATTGTTTTAGGTCGAATTTTATTTTTATAATTTATAATTAACAAATTTTATGCTAAATAAAAAATCAATTTTTGTTTTTGCTCTGGTGTTTAGCATTGGTTTTTTAGGTATCATTTTTACCGTAAAAACTTATGCCCGAACAGCCACGCCTTCTTGCGCTTCGGAAGAAGAAATTAATGTGCAAATACAAAAATGCCAAAACGCCGGCCAAAGTTACACTGTCGATTACGACAGCAATAAGTGCAAATATGTAAAATGCGTCGCCCAAGCGACGAATACCGGCGAGCCAAAACCTCAACCAACAGCGGTTGAACCAAAACCTCAACCAACAGCGGTTGAACCAAAACCGCAAACAACAACAACCGAGACGCCAAAAGCAACGTCACTTTGTCCCTCCCAAAATGAGATAGAAAAAAGCGTTGAAGTTTGTAAAATGCAAGGACTGGTTCATCAATACCTCAAAGACGCCAATGGCTGTTCTTATGTTAAATGCCTTGAAAAAGAGGATTGCCCCGATATCCAGAAAGAGATAGAAAAGTGCAAAAAGATTCAAAAATCGTACACAGAATATGTCGGCCAAGACGGCTGCAAACGCGCTCAATGCCAAAACAAAGAAGAGAAAGGAGTGGTTGCTTGCAAAAAGGCCATTTTTGACAAAGGATGCGTTCAAATTACCTGCGATGACGGCTATTATTTTAATTCCTGCACTCAACAAAGCCGCTGCCGAATCGAGTGCAAAACCACCACGGATGAAAACGGCTGTTTTGTTAAAGTTTGTTCCGATGGTTCCGAAACAAGGGATTGCCCAAAAGCGAAAAAGGAAATAAAATGCGAAGTCACAAAGACCCCCGAGGGCTGCGAAAAGAAAATTTGCACCGACGGATACGAGGCAACTTACTGCCCGTCTGACAAAAAATGCAAGGTTTATAAAGACAAAGAGGGATGCAAGGTTAAAGAATGCGCCGACGGCTATAAAAACAGGGATTGTCCGTCGCAAGTTCAGGAAAAAGAATTGGAATGCAAGGTTTATGTTGACGAGCGCAACTGCAAAATTAAAGTTTGTTCCAATGGCTTAAAAATTGATTATTGCGCAGCACCTTCTTGTAAAGTTGAAAAAGACACCAAGGGCTGCAATGTCAAGACCTGCGACGACGGCTATGTGTCAAAAATCTGTCCAAAAGCGGAAAGCGTTGAGTGTAAGATTATTAAAGATGAAACAACCGGTTGCCAGATAAAAAAATGTTCGGACGGTTTTGAAACCAAGGAATGTCCGGCATCGGCGGGGGGAGTTTCGGCAGGCAAAAACGCGCCACTAACAGCCGCGCCCGCGCCGACTCAAGGCATGACATCAATGAATGATACAATTAATAAGAAGATGGGAAATTTCCTTAAACGGTTGTTTGGTAAGTAATGAATTTAATTTTCTGATATTAATAAAAATCCCCCGCTTGGCGGGGGATTTTTATTAAATTTTACTATGCCTGCCCTGGTAAATACATCCCCTCGTCATTCCTATCCTTTTGTCATTGCCCCGACAAGTCGGGGTAATGACAATGAGGCGCGTAAGTCCTATTAATATTGATATTCCGTGATAAGATTGCCGCCGGCGTCGTAAAGAAAAGCGTGGTCGCCATTATTGTTCCAAATGGCGTACCTGCCTTCCGGACACTGCCAGTAAAGTTTGTTTTGAGTGTCATTGCCACAACCTGAATAAATAATCATGCTTTCAAAACCTTTGAGAAAAAAATTCTGGAATTTATATTTGTTGCTCGCCGAACTGTCTTTCAGAAGCCAATCCTTCATTAAAATTGCTGTGTCGCAGGTATTTTTTATTTCAATCCATTCACCGTTTTTATTTTCGTTGTCATTGCCCGGGGCGTCGGCGTTGATATTAATAATTTTAACGCAGGAAATTTCTGATTTTTTAGAACAAAGATCCGTCCATAATCCCCGGCAGTCCTCCCGCGCTTCTTGCTGGGCATTAACTATTAAATCTTGATATTTTACATTGGGCTGGATTGTCTCGCTCACCGCGTAGCCGTTTTTGACGATTGCTTTATTAACCAAAACATCGCCTGCCCAAACATAAGCCAGCAATCTTCCATAGCGGTCTTGGGTTTGAATGTCAAACTCAAGATTAACGGCGCGGCCTGCCACCAATCTTTCGTTTTCTCTGGACGCTTCAGTGGAAAACGGCTGTCCCGATTCGGGAGCGTTAATGCCAAGGTATCTGATTCTTTGCCCGTCCTCGATTTCAATGGTGTCGCCGTCTATCACTCTAATTGCTTTAGCAGAACGGATTGAATTGATGTCGGGCGGCGAAATTTGAGCATTGTCCTCTTGCTCATCACTATCGTCCGATTCATTTTCATTTAAAACATCATTCTTAACGTTTTCGCCGCCATCTGCGGTTTGCAGTATTTTTTCAGAAATTGACGGACCAATCCCGCTTTTACCAATCCAAATGCCGATGCCCAAAACTGCTATCAAAATAAAAACGTAAATAAACGATTTAGGAATGCGCTTGTTCATAACCCAAGCGCAAAAATCAAAACTTGAGACATAAATAAATTTGTTATTTAATTTTTATAAATTGCTCGATTGAACTGATATTAAGTTAATTCTCCTTCGCGGCTACATTAAGATAAAAATCATTGCTTATTTTAGTCGCAAATGATAGTAATGCCTTTGAATTACAAAATGGCCAAAATTTTATTCCCTGAGCCCTGTCGAAGGGTAAAATTTTGGCTTCATTATACAGTTATGCCTTCAACAGGCTCAGGCAATAACCGCATTTCGTAATTCAAGGTAATGTCCAAAAGTTATTTCCTGAGATTGTCGTCCCGACACAAAGTCGGGATTGGCTCATTTTAGCCCTTCAACCG
>DYHP01000015.1 GCA_020724105.1 Candidatus Methylomirabilis sp.
TTGGCATAGAATTAGCGGATTGGCATAATCTATATTTCTTCTTCTACCTCCATCAACCTGTTATATTTCACAACTCTTTCCATTCTAGATAAACTTCCGGTTTTAATGAAGTCGGCGCCAACAGCCACCGCCAAATCGGCGATAAAGGCGTCCTCTGTTTCGCCGGAACGGTGGGAAATAATAACCTTGTATCCGTTCTTTTTTGCCAAATTAACGCAATCAATTGTTTCAGAGAGCGAGCCGATTTGGTTGACTTTGATTAAAATGGCATTGGCGACGTTTTTCTTGATTCCCTCCGCCAATCTTTTGGAATTTGTAACAAACAAGTCATCGCCAACCACTAATTTTTTATCACGAATGGCACTAATTTTTTCGGTAAATTCTTGCCAACCTGTCCAATCATCTTCGGCAAAAGGGTCTTCTAATGAAATGATGGGGTATTTTTTGAGCCACTCAAGATACACTTTCTGTAATTCCGAACCTTTCAAAACTTTTTTGTCCAATTTCAATTCATAAACCCCTTTACTGGATTGCCCGATTGAATCGGGCAATGACAATGAAGGAGGTGCATAAAATTCCGAAGCAGCGGCGTCTATGGCCATCATTACATCTTTGCCCGCCTGCCAGCCGGCGGATTTTATCGCTTCCAAAATCAATTTAAGCGCTTCTTCATTCTGTTTTAATTGCGGCGCGTAACCGCCCTCGTCGCCCACGCCGACAGAATAACCTTTTTCTTTTAAAATTTTCCTTAAAGCGTGAAAAATTTCCGCGCCGCACCTGACTCTTTCAGAGAATTTCTTTTGTTGAGGAACGACCATAAATTCCTGAATATCAAGCGCCCAGTCGGCATGCCTGCCGCCGTTTAGAATGTTCATCATCGGGTATGGCAGTTTGAAAATTAAAAATTTAAAATTAAAAATTTGTCTGAGATATTTGTATAACGGCAATTTTAAAGAAGCCGCACCGGCTCTCGCGCAAGCCAGTGATACGGACAGTATGGCATTGGCTCCTAATTTTGATTTATTTTCCGTGCCGTCAAGCGCAATCATTTTTTTATCAATTTCCGTTTGTTTGGTTATGTCAAAACCTTTCAATAATTTATTTATTTTGAGATTGACGTTTGCCACGGCTTTTAACACGCCTTTGCCCAAATATCTTTTTGCGTCATTGTCGCGCAATTCCAGGGCCTCGTGAGTGCCCGTGGAAGCGCCCGAAGGAACAGACGTCTTTCCGCAAGCGCCGTTTTCCAAAATAACTTTTGTTTCCACAGTCGGATTCCCGCGAGAATCAAGAATCTCCCGCGCTACAATATTTTTTATCTTCATAATATGTGTACGAACCTACAAATTTAGCTACAAATTTCACGAAACCTCCCCCTCCACTCCTCCCCCAACTTGTCGGGGAGGGGAAGGTTGAGTGGGGGTGGAAATTTTTGTATAATTCGTATCTCAATTTGTAGTTTTGTAGGCTTATTTTTTCAATGCTTCTAAGCCAAGAAGAGTGCCTCGTTCAAGAAACTCTAACATCGCCCCTCCTCCTGTCGACACCCAATCAATATATTTCTCCATTCCTGATTTTCTTAATGCCTCAATCGTTTCGCCCCCGCCGACAATCCCGTATGCGGGACCGGTGGAGCGGGCACCCGTAACCTGCGCCATACTCATCGTGCCGTAAGAAAAACGCGGGTCCTCAAAATATCCCATCGGACCGTTCCAAACGATTGTCTGCGCTTTTCTGATATAATCGCTGAACAATTTTATTGTCCGCGGGCCGATGTCAACAATTTTCCATCCCGCCGGACATAAATCCCCCCTCTCTTCCCCCTTTTTAAAGGGGGGAATAAGGGGGATTTTGTCCGCTCCCCTTACTTGTGAAACAACTCCCCGAATTTCCACCTTTTTTCCGTTCGTGATTATTACATCTACGGGTAAAATAATTTTTTTGAAGCGAAGCGGAGCTCCCGATGAACCTCGGGCTTGTTCTCTTAAAAGTTCTTTTGCCGCCGCAACTTCCTCTTTTTCATATAAAGAACTGCCGATTTTATAACCTTTTGCCGCCAGAAAATCATTAGCCAAAGCGCCGCCAATCAAAACGGCTTTGGATTTGGGAAGCAATCTTTTGATAACGCCGATTTTGGAAGAAATTTTGGCGCCGCCGATTAAAACCGCCATTGGTTTTGCGGGATTTTTGAAAACCTTGCTTAAAACCTCAACTTCTTTTTCCAAATTAAGGCCGGCGTAAGACGGCAAAAACTTGGTAATGCCCGTAATTGAAGCGCAATCGCGGTGGGACACGGCAAAAGCGTCATTAATAAAAATATCTGCCAAACCGGCCAATTTTTTGGCAAAATCCGAATCATTTTTCTCTTCGCCCGGATAAAACCTAACGTTTTCCAGCATTATGGCGCTTCCCGGCTTTAAATCTTTAATCTTTTTATCCAGGACCTTTGAACCAATCTCCGCGTTGGTAAAATCAACTTTAAATGAAACCAGTTTTTTCAAATAATTAAAAACGGGTTCCAGAGTTAATTTTTGGTTTTTGGTTTTTGGTTTTTGGTTTATTTTTGGTCTTCCTAAATGACTCACTATGACTATCTTGGCTCCTTTTTTGCGAAGCATTGCCAAAGTCGGAAGCGCGGCCCGAATCCGCCAATCGTCTTGAACTTTTCCGTTTTTAACCGGGACGTTAAAATCCACGCGCAACAACACCTGTTTATTTTTCAAATTTTTTAATTCACGAATTGATTTAAGTTTCATAAATGACATCCTCCCCGCCCCGACGAGTCGGGGCGGGGATTAATTTTCATTTAGTCATTTTGACATTGAAAAATTGTTTCGGATTTCGGGTTTCAAATTTAGGATTTGATGCCGACGAATTTGGCCATCTCTATTAATCTGCAAGAATATCCCCACTCATTGTCGTACCAGGCGATGACTTTGAGCAAATCGCCGTCAATTACCCGCGTTAGCGGCAAATCAACAATGGCGGAATAGGGATTGCCGATAAAATCGGAGGAAACGAGCGGTTCTTCGCTTGTTGCCAAAATGCCTTTATATTTTGAAGTTTTTGTCAGTTGCTTAAAATATTTATTAACTTCCTCGGTTGTGGTTTTTTTCTTTAAAACAAAAGTGAAATCCGCGAGAGATATATCGGCAACCGGCACTCTCATTGATAATCCGTCAAACTTGCCTTTAAGCGCTGTAACGACTTTGCCCACGGCGACTGCCGCGCCGGTGGTGGTAGGCACGATGCTTGAATAAGCGCTTCTTGCCCTGCGCAAATCTTTGTGCGGCGCGTCGACCAGCCGCTGGTCCGCGGTAATGGCGTGAATGGTGGTCATCCAGGCCTTTTGCGCCCCCCATTTTGAAGCGACAATATCGGCAATGGGCGCGATACAATTGGTGGAGCAGGAGCCGTTGTCTATTATTTTTTCGCCTTTGTATTTGTCGGCGTTAACTCCCAAAAGATAAGTATTAACTCCCTCGCCTTTTGAAGGAGCGGAAATTATCACTTTTTTCGCGCCGGCGGTTAAATGCTGTCCCGCGTCCTCGCCTTTTGTGAAAATGCCGGTGCATTCCAAAACAACGTCAATGTTTAATTTTTTCCAAGGCAGGACTTTGGGGTCTTTTTCGGCAAAAGCCAAAATTTCCTTGCCGTCAACAACAAGCGATTTTTCTTTGTAAGAAACCTTGTGCGGCCTGCCTGCGCAGGCAAGCCAATCGCGATAAACCGAATCGTGCTTTAGCAGATGGGCTAAAGTTTTTGTGTCTGCCAAATCGTTTACGGCGACGAATCGAACGCCTTTTACGCCCCAGCCCGCCTTGAGCGTCATTCGCCCAATGCGGCCAAAACCATTGATGGCTATGCGAATATCTTTTTTCATATAAACTCGAAATTCGAATATCGAAATTCGAAACCCGTGTAGTATAAACTCGCTACGCTCGTTTAACTACAGGACTCCGTCCCTCCCTTAGGCTCGAGACTCCGCAATATCAAAATTTTGAATTTGCATGCCCCGCAGTCTCCGACTTTAAGTCGGAGTACTTCGGGGTTTCGGATTTCGGATTTCGCGCTTCGGATTTTAATACATATATTATAGAACAATCTTGACAAAAATAAAAGGATGCGGTAGAATGAATAAAAGGCTTCAGGTCTTTAAAATAAAACTAAACCGAAGACGCGTCCAGACAAATGCAAGAACCCTCATTTAATGATTCTGAGGGGCTAAGTTTGGGCAGGTCTTCCAAAAGGAGGTGAAAATGAATTACTTCATTGACATTGTTTTTATTGTTATTATCGTGTGTATTTTGGTTTGCTTGGCTTTTCATTGGTTCTTGGGCAAATACGTTTACAGAGTGAGATGCGAATTGTGGAAGCAAAAAAATAGCGGTTCCGAAAAATGCTTGGCAATGGCTGTAAAAAGAGTGCTGGCTAAAACACCCAAACAGGCAAAGCTCAAAGTGGAAAAAGAGTTAAAAAAAGAAACGAAAGAAAAATACAAAAAAATAATAGAATTGCTGTTAAAGAAAAAAAATACGGATTCCCAATTTAATAAAATACTCAATTCTCACAGATTTGAATGGTTTATTAACGGAAAACAATTTTAACTTAAAATAAAAAGGATGCTTCAACGCGTCCTTATTTTTTTAATTCCTCCTAATTTTTCTCCTCTTCCGGGAGTTTTTATGTTAGCTCCGCCAGCATTTCATGAAGTTCGGTATCCTTACGGATGCTATTCCAATTTTTGGAATGACACCCGTAAGGGTATTATGCTATATCGCGAAGCGGACAAACCTGCCAACCTCAATCTTCTCGCCGATTTTGGCAATTTTCTGATTTATCAGTTCTTCAATTGTAATATCTTCGTCTTTTATAAACGGCTGTTTCAAGAAACAAGCATCCTCAAAATATTTTTCCAATTTTCCGCCGATTATTTTTTCAACCACCGCCGGCGGTTTCTCCTGCCCCGCCAGTTCTTCAAGATAAATCGATTTTTCTTTTTCCACCACCTCGGACGGCACGTCTTCGGGTTTTACATATAAAGGATTGGTGGCGGCGATCTGCATGGCTAAATCGTGCGCCAAATTTTGGAACTCTTCATTGCGGGCGACAAAATCGGTTTCGCACAAAAGTTCAAGCAAAACGCCGATTTTGTTATTAGAATGAACGTAAGAATGGACAATCCCTTCCTTAGTTTGCCTTTCGGACTGCTTTTTTGCCGCCTTAATCGTGCCTTTTTTGCGCAAAATGTCTATTGCTTTTTCCAAATTATCTCCGGCTTCATCAAGCGCCTTTTTGCAATCCATCATTCCAGCGCCGCTAAGTTCTCGTAATCTTAAGATGATTGAAGTATTGGACATAAAATTAACAAAATCCCAACCTACAAATTTATCCGAATGCTCCAAATAATTCGAGGCATTTGGATAGATTCGGATTATTTGGATGATTTTATTTAACCTTTTCTTTCTCTTCTTTTTTTTCTTTCGATTCGCTTTTTCCTTCCTTCACCGCCTCCGCGACGAGAGAAATAATCATCTCAAGCGAACCGACCGAATCGTCGTTAGCAGGGATGGGATATGCGACTCTTGACGGGTCTGTGTTGGTGTCGCAAATCGCGATAACCGGCACTCTAGTTTTCACCGCTTCAATAAAAGCCGTTTTATCTTTTTTCAAATCAACGATAAATATCGCGTCGGGCGATTTTTCAAGCGCGGTGATGCCGCCAAGCAAAACCTCCATTTTCTGCATCTCCTTCTCAATTTTACCCTGCTCCTTTTTCGTGTATCTGGAAAGTTCTCCCTTTTCTTTCATGCTCTTTAATTCTCTGTGTCTTCTAATCGAATTTCTAAGCGAATGGAAATTGGTTAATGTCCCGCCCAGCCAACGGTGAGAAACAAAAGGCATGCCGCATTCTTTGGCAAACTTCTCAATGAGAGGCGCCGCCTGTCTTTTTGTTCCCGCGAATAAAATCGTTTTTCCTTTTTGCGCCAAATCCTTTGCGAAACCAAGGGCATCCTCAAGTTTTTTTAATGTGGCGTCCAAATTAATAATGTGCACGCCCTTGCGCGCGCCAAAAATGTAAGGCTGCATTTTGGGATGTCTTTTGCTGATTTGGTGGCCAAAATGCATACCGACCGCTATCATTTTTTGTATAGAAGGAAGATTCATATGCTGTTATGGTATCATACGCGCTTGACTTTTGTCAATATCTGTGTTAAAATGGTAGAAGCCACAGAATGCCATCACAACGCTGTGGCGGTAAATATGAAAGACATTCATCCAAAATATTATCCCAAAGCCAAGATAACTTGCGCCTGCGGAAAAAGTTTTACTGTCGGCTCAACGGTGGAAAATATCCAGGTTGAGCTTTGTTCCGCGTGCCACCCTTTTTACACCGGCAAACAAAAACTCGTTGATACGGCCAGGCGAGTAGAAAAATTCAGAGAGCGGTTAGCGAAAAAAGAAATTGAAGCAGCCAAAAGAAAAGGCAGAAAATCCAAAACGGAAAAAAGGAAAGCAAAAAGGACTGAAAAATAACTTAAACAAAAAGCGCATTCTTTAAATTGACCAAAGAAAGCGCTTTTTTATATAATAAAATTATATGGAGATACGCGATAAAATTTCTGAAATCAAAAAAAAATTAAATAACTTAGAATCCGAACTTATGCTACCGGGAACTATTTCTAATCCCGAAAAAATCAAGACGCTTACCAAACAATATAATGGACTTAAAGAAATAATAGAAAAATGGAACGAACTCCAAAAAAACGAAAAGGAAATCCAAGAAACCGAAAAAACTCTGAAAGAAACTATCGATCCGGAAATCAAAATGCTTGCCGACGAAGATTTAAAAAAACTTACAACTTATAACTTACAACTTACAACTAAACTAGAAGAAATGCTTAACCCCGCCGACCCGCTTGATAAACGCAATATTATTATGGAAATCCGCGCCGGAACCGGCGGCGAGGAAGCGGCGCTTTTCGCGGCGGTGCTTTACAGAATGTATTCGCATTTTGCCGACAAACAGGGCTGGCAGGTAAAAATAATGGGCTCAAACTGCACCGACCTCGGCGGATTTAAAGAAATTATTTTTAAAATTGACGGCAAAAACGTTTACAACAATTTAAAATACGAAAGCGGAGTGCACCGCGTCCAGCGGATTCCCGAAACCGAAAAAAGCGGCAGAATCCATACCTCAACTGTCACAGTGGCGGTTTTGCCCGAAGCCGAAGAAGTTGACATTAAAATCGAGCCGAAAGACATTAGGATCGACACTTTTTTGTCTTCCGGCAAAGGCGGGCAAAGCGTTCAAACGACTTATTCGGCGGTAAGAATCACTCACTTGCCCACAGGAATGGCTACGAGCTGCCAAGACGAAAGAAGCCAGCATCAAAACAAAGAAAAAGCCATGGCTGTGCTCCGCGCCCGACTTTTTGCCATAGAGCAGGAAAAAAAGGAGCGCGAGGAAAAGGAAAAACGCCGTTCGCAAATCGGCAGCGCCTTGCGCGCTGAAAAAATCCGCACTTACAATTATCCGCAAGATCGCATTACCGACCATCGCGTCAATGAATCGTGGCATAATATACAAAAGACACTAGACGGGAATTTAGAACCAATGATTAAAACGATGAAGGAAAAGTTGGGATAAAACTACTATTTACGCCAAAGACCAAAAACCAGAGACCAAAAATACAAATGAAAAATACAAAAATATAATTTTTGAATATTTACATATTTGTTTTTGATTTTTGGTTTTTAATTTTTAATTTTTAAATACCGTGAATATCAACGAATCCTTACAATGGGCCACTACAGAACTTCGAAGAGCCGACATTGATTCCGCGCCTTTGGATGCGGAAATTTTATTATCTTTTGTTTTAAAAAAACCGCGGGAATTCATTTTTTCTTGCCCTGAAAAGAACATAAGAACCAAAGAACTAAGGAACATAAGAACATTCATCGGACGACGAAAACGAGGCGAGCCGATTGCTTATATTGTCGGCGAAAAGGAATTTTATGGACTCAAATTCAGAGTAAACAAAGATGTTTTAATTCCAAGACCGGAGACGGAATTGATTGTTGATTTGGTTTTAAAAAAACTAACAACCACCGACCACCAACCAACAACTGCCCTAATCGACATCGGCACAGGCAGCGGCTGTATTCCAATTGCCATCGCGAAATGTCTAAAAAACAAAAAATCTACTATTTATAGAACACGACCGTGTTTTATAAATAGTAAAGAATCTGAAATTAAAATTTTTGCCGCCGACATCTCCAAAAACGTCTTGAAAATCGCCCGGCAAAACGCCAAATTAAATGGCGTTTCCCAAAAAATAACCTTTCTTCAAGGTAATTTATTAGAACCTTTTATAGAAACTTATAAACTTTTAAACTTAAAAACCTGTAAACTAAGAGTAACCGCCAACCTCCCCTATGTCCCGACTTCGGAATGGCGAAAATTGCCGCCAAACATCAAAAACCACGAACCTCGCGCGGCGCTTGACGGCGGCGCAGACGGCCTTAAATATTACCGAAAACTGTTTAAACAGTTAAAATCAATCTGTCATTCCGAGCGTAGCGAGGAATCTCGCGGGGGGAGCGAAGTGACGACCCGCGCTGTTTGTGGGTCGCTAACGCTCCCGCGAGATTCTTCAGTCGCTCCGCTCCCTCAGAATGACAATCCAGAGCAGCGCTTTTGGACAACGTTATTCCTAGAAATGGGCCTCCGCCAAAAAGACGCATTGAAAAAAATAATCCTAAAACACTTCCCCAACGCGAAAATCCAATTCCACAAAGACCTCGCGGGGAAATGGAGAGCGGCGGAGATAAAATTATAAAAATATAAAAATGAAATAAGAATAAAAATTAAAAAGGGAAAACTAACGTGTCACATCTTTTTGAAACAACAAACACAACGGTTTCATAGTACAGACTATGAAACCATTGAAAAATCGGTGCGAAAAATCTAAATATTTTATGCTTAAACATCAAATATTTAAATTTACGGAATGCGTTTTTGCGAAAAATAACCAAAAAATCTGTCAAAATGACGGATATGTTATGTTGGGAATCTCAATCTGGGACATTTAGACCTGACTTAGCACTATTTTATCAAGTATCAATCAATTACTCACCGCAATCTTGTGAATTTCTGAAACGATTTCTATCCAGATTTTGCCGAAATTAAATTGAATTTCTTCACCTGCGGAATTGTAGAATCTTGTGATTGAATTTTTGCCCGGTCTTTTCCAAGTTCCGCGCATCATTTTTCCATCCTGGAAAACCATTGCCTTGCCTTCGCCCATCGTTCTGATTTTGCGGCGGCCGATTTCATCAAACACCTCAATATTGGTTATCTGAATAATAACATTCTCTGCCGAAATTTTTTCGCCATCGGCGTCTCTATGTTCAGCGCCGTTTTGATAACGGAGATATGAGTTTGTGTTTTTATTGTACACCCATTTGATTAAATGTTCGGGACGGAGATAATCAACTATTATTTCTGACACAGACCCTTCGACTCGCCCTTCGGGCTCGCTCAGGGGATAAATATTGCCTGAGCTTGTTAAAGGCATATATTCTTTATCTTTATACTTCCAACCCTCTCTTTCTATCTTAAAATTAGGAAATTTATTATTCAGAAATAACGTTAATTTTTTAATATTAGTAAAGACATTGTGAGGCGCGAGGCGGTCGGGCGAGCGAGTAAAATAGCCGCCATTGTAGTATTGGTCCAAATCGGGAACGTTTGAATTTTTGACCCGCGCCATGGCCTCGGGCGAACCGCCGACATGGGCAACTGGCGCGTCCCATTCTTCCGCCCACTCAAAAAAGTAAGGACGCAGGGAACGAATCGGACCGATGGAAGTTTCCACCTCCGAGGTGGAAATAGACACTTCGGAGGTGGAAACTTGGAGGCAATAAAATGCCAAAAATCTCGTAATTCCCGCCTCGGTAGGCGCCTCATAAACAAGTTCGGCGCGACTCAATCCCAATGGCGGCCGCGATTCAATCATATTGTCTATCATTACGGCGAACAAAGTGCTCGTGGCATTTTCCAAACAAAAAACCCTTTCTTCAATCTTGGGGCCTGCCTCGCCGAAGTCCCCCGATTTATCGGGGGACGAAGGCGGGCGGAAAATCACGGCAAAAATTACGGAAAAAACAACGAGTCCCAAAATTATCAAGACGGGGAGCAAATCCCCCCACCTTTCCATCCCAACTTTAAGTCGGAATGAAAAAAATCGCGTTTGCAATCCTTTCACTCTCATGGCAAAACCACGGCGTATTCGGGAAAGGTGAGGGGATAAATAATCCCAAAATTTTTTCAAATTAAACCTCGGCTCCTTTTTAAACTTAAAATGCCAATCCGCCTTTCTGATAGATTTCGGCCATTTATGCGTGGGGGTTTTGAATTTTTTCATCATAAAATCTATTATAACAAAATTTGTGCGACTATGTCACCACTCTGTCATTCCCCGATTTAATCGGGGAATCCAGCCAAAATTTCAGGATTTTCTGGATTCCCCAGTCAAGCTGGGGAATGACACCAAACGAAAAAGTTCTCCTTATGGAGAACTTTTAATAAATTAATAAAGAAATAAATCAATAAATCAATTCAATAAACTCTTACTTCTCTATCTCTCCTTCTTCTTCTTTCTTTTCTTTCTTTATAATCTCCACTTCTTCGACCTTTTCTTCAACCGGCGCTGACGGGGCTTCTTCTTCCTTGGCCGGCTCGGTAACGCTTGCCACAATCAAATCGGCGCTGTTTAAAACTTCGATTCCGGCGGGAATTTTCAAATCAAAAATCTTAATGACATCGCCAAAATTTTTAAGAGGGCCGAGGTCAACTTCAATTTCGGAAACCAAATCGCCCGGCAAACACCTCACATTAAGTTCGTCTAAATTTTTGACCAAAATGCCGCCCAATTCCTGAACCGCTGGCGATTGGCCGATAAATTTCAATTTGATGTCAGCTTCGAGTTTTTCGGTCATTTTGACGCGGTACAAATCAAAATGAATGAACTTGCCGCTTACCGGATGAGATTGGACGTCTTGAATCAAAACCTTGAATTTGTCGCCTGCCACGTCCAAATCAACTAGGCTGCTTTCGCCCGCTTCGTCATAAACTTTAACAAATTGATTGTACGGCGCTTCCACTTCCACGGCATCAAAACCGTGACCGTAAACGACGCCGGGCAAGAAACCTCCCCGGCGCAAGGCATTAACACTTCCCTTCTCGTCACGTTTCTTCACCGCTAAAACAAAATTCCGTTTGTTTGACATAGATTCAAAATCCCATAAATATTTTAACACTATTACCCAAAAAGGTCAAGTCCCCTCCCGCCTTATGGCGATGCTCTGGAGAATTCCCAAAAAAATCATATTAATGACAAGCGAACTTCCTCCGTAACTAACGAAAGGCAGAGTGATGCCGATAACCGGCGCGAGGCCTAAATTCACCCCGATATTGATGGCGCTTTCAATAAAAAGCAAAACCAAAACGCCCAAAACGAGCATTTCGGTGAAACTGTCGCCGGATTTTAACAAGAGCTTGAATCCTCTGTAAAAAAATAATCCCAAGGCAAACAAAAGAACTGTTATGCCGATAAACCCCAATTCTTCGGCAATAACGGCAAAAATAAAATCGGTGTGCGCCGACGGCAAAAAACGCAATTGGCTTTGAACGCCGAAACCCAAACCTTTGCCGAAAATTTGTCCCGAACCAATGGCGATGATTGACTGGAAAACATTGTATCCTTGGCCAAAAGGATCGAGCGACGGATTTATAAAAGTTAGAATTCTCTGTTTTTGGTAATCCGCCAAAACAAATGACCAAAAAATGACCGCGAATAAAATAAAAATTATTAAAAACAAAAGGAGGTGGCGCGCTCTTATGCCGGAAGCAAAAAGCAGCAACAAGAACCAAAATAAAACCAAAATCGCCGCTGAGCCGAAATCCGGCTGCAAAACAACCAGCAAAACGCTGGGCAAGACAAAGAGTCCGCTCCAAAACGCCAGTTTTAAATTTTTTTTAAGGTGCATCCTTTCGGAAAAAAATTTAGCCAGAAAAATCACGAGAGCGAGTTTTGCAAATTCAACCGGCTGAAAATTTATCGGGCCGAAAGAAAACCAGCCCTTGGTGCCGTGAAAAACCGTGCCCAAAAAAAGAACGGCCAAGAGCAAAACGAGGCCGGTAAAATAAAAATATTTCGCCAAGCTGCGAAAGTAGGCGTAATTAATGAAACTGAAAAAAAGAAAAACAAGGAAGCCCAAAACGGAAAATATCAGTTGGCGCAAAAATAAATCTTCTTTTCCTCCTATGCCGATGCTGTAAAGCGCCACGAGCCCCAAAGTTTGCAAAATTAAAACCGAGCCGAACAAGGCCCAGTCAAATTGTTTCAATTGCAACAAAGACCGCATAAATTATTTCATGTAAACGCTGTCGTCAAAAATGTTAACTTCCGGATAAACTTCGATTTTCGTTACCCCCGGTACCGGTTCGTACCAGGTGACGCCAAGGTTTCTGGAGTCGGCGGCGCGAAACTGCTCAGTGTGGACAAAATTAGCGCCGGCAATAACCGGACCACGGTATAAAATAATCTTAAAATCAATTTGCCAAAAATCAAAAGCGCTCAAATTCTTAACCTTAAAATTGGCTTGAGAAAAGGTCTTTGTGTCAACCTTTACCGCGCTGTTAAAAATAATGTCCGAAATCGGAAAATTAAAGTGAAGTTTTTTCCAATTCTCGTAATTGGGAATTTGATGTGGGTCAATTTTTTGCCAACGAACTTTGTCTATAGCAAACGAAAGCGATTTTGGGCTCTGCGCGCCACCTTCCTGCGCAGGCAAGTATGCCAATTCCAAAATAAATTTATCTTCTTTCGGTAGAATAGAACCGGTTCTTAAAATTGTTGGCCGACCTTCAACCAAAAAATAATAATCAAAATTCGCCCGCCGTTTGTCGTTGGGATTTCTTAATTTCGCCACCAAGTCGTATTTGCCCGACGACGGCACAAGATGGGCGCTTAAAATCTCCAATCCAGCCGCCGCTTCCCGGCGAACAGATTGATAATTGACAAGCGTTTTGGGTAACTGGGCGAGCATCTGTTTTTCTTTGGGACCGGTAATTAAAAAATAATCCACGAATCCGTAAAGACCGTAAAGCAAAAACACGGCGTCAAAAGCGATGAAAACGCCCAAAGCGATTTTCTTTAACAGAATTTTATGGACTACAAACCAATAAGCAAATCCCAACTGCTTTTCGGACATATTAAAGTCATTTTGGCTTGGATTACTAATATCTGGCATACACGGATATGATAACACAAAAATTTCCAATTTCCAATACCGAATTTCTGTCCCTTTGTCCCCACAGGACATCTACCGAAGGTAGACCGCGGGGAGACAATAAAATTTTAAATGCTTAATGCCTAAATTGACGACAACACGGCTGTCATTCTAAGTCCCGACGATACGTCGGGACGAAGAATCTCGTGGGAACGAAGTGACCCACGAAAAAGTGCCGCGGGTCGTCCTCCGACTTTAAGTCGGGGTCCTCCCGCGAGATTCCTCGTCGCTTACGCTCCTCGTAATGACAATACTGTTGTTATAACAAAAAAAATGACCCCCGCGATTCTGAAAATCAACGGGGGTGAAAAGCAGGAGTCGCCCCGAACCACGCAGGGTTCAGGATGGCCCCGCGTCCTATGTGATGCGAGGCTAAAACGTGGGTCTGGTAGGGCACGTGTCCGCGGGCGGGCAGCCGTATCGTTCGCAAATACCCGTGACTTCCCGACTGCCCCAGATGTCCAACAGGGTTGGCTCGTAAGCGGCCATCTGTGAACCAAGAGCGAAATTCATCACCGAGTAGCCGCGTTCGTCGATGTTGTGGCTGTAGGGAGTAAATTGATGTCCGAATTCATGCGTCGCAAGACCCTTGAAAACTTTCAAATAGTAGCTGCGGGGAATGGAGGCGTCTTTGGGATGAAAATATATGTGCTGATAACGATAACCGGCGATGTTCAGCGCGCCTTTTCTTCTGATGATGATGTCGGCAATGGAATAGCCGGCGGATTTTTTGTCGATGTCAATGATTTCATTAACGGAAGAATTCTCCTCGTCATCAACGCAATAGACAACGAGCAAACCGTCCTGTAAGTCCTCGCGGGTAAACCAGTCGTCATTCACGATTCCTATGTAGCGGAAGAATTCCGCGCAGCTTTTCTCGTTCCATTCGTCAGCGCCTTCTACGATTGCCCTGGCTTCGTCAAGATTTTCCAGACAACTGGAGGAAATGTAGTATTCAATGGGCAGGTCAAGATTGCAGTGAGTGAAGAAAACCAAGCTTATCGCCAAAAAGTAATGCCTAACCATATTTGGCCCTCCTCTGCTGCCTGTTTATAGATTTTTTGCCCGCAATCCCCGAAAGTCGGAAACACCCAGATAAGGTTGGGGGCGAACATCCGCCAGTCAACTCCAACCGAAACGTAACTGAAGCCGACATCGGCAAGCATGCCCTTGGCCGCGAATTGATATTCCACACCAACCCCGAGCACCAAGTCAATACCGCCGCCCTCTTTTCTCTTCAGCCATTCCACCGACATTGGCGTTTTCTGCCACGGCACGTAGATGCTGACAAAGGGAAGGATGATGTGGAACTTGAAACGCGAGGTGTAAATGAGATAGAGCGGCACGGCGATTTCCGTGCCCATGGGCGCCATGTTGACGAATTCAAAGCCCAAGGGGCAGTGCCTGAGGCCGCGAAGCTTGAAACCGGAGTTGAAGGTCGCGTTGGTCTGAAAATTGGTGCCGACACCAGCGTAGGCGCCGATGAATTCATCCAACTTCTTCTGCTTGGCCTGCGCCTCAAAAGCGAAGCAAAGGCAGGTAAAAAATCCGATAATTAAGCTAAATTTCCTCATTTTTAACTCCTTTTTATATGATTTGTTAAAGAGTTTTTTACACAGTACCCAGTACCCCATGTCTTTGAATTACGAAGAATTACGAAATGGCCAAAATTTTATTCCCTGAGCCCTGTCGAAGGGTAAAATTTTGGCTTCATTATACAGTTTTGCCTTCAACAGGCTCAGGCAATAACCGCATTTCGTAATTCAAGACTATGTGGTACTAGGTAACCCGAACCACACAGGGTTCAGGGTCAGTCAGAAACCCTATTGTTCTTGACATCTCAATATACCACCCACCAAAGCCCTTGTCAAGGGGGTGGCCACTATGTTAAGGTAGATAAGGAGGAAACTGGACATTAACAACCACATCAGTTGTCATTTCGACCGAGTATGGCGAGCGAAGAAATCTCATACAATTACGTGTGATATCCTTCGACTCCGCTTCACTGCGCTCAGGATGACAGTTAAAAAGGAGGAAGAAATGAAGATAGGAAACAAAAGAATGATGTGGATTTTTGCCGTGATTTTCGTGGCATTCCTTGCCCCGACTCTCACTCTCGCCGAAACGAAAAAACCCGACCAAAAGATTCTTGAAAACGCCGAAAATTTCCTTTGGACTAAAAAGCCGCTTCTGGCTTTGGCCGACGCGCCGTTTCTCGCTTTAGGCAAAAAGAATTTTGCCCAAGGCGGCGACATTGAAGACATTGTCACGGATTTGCTTTTCCCGACTTCAGGCCGCGCCAAATACGTCCAGTTCATTCCGCGGTTTGGAAAGAATAAAATGTACTGGCGCAAACTCAAATGGAAAAAATACGAAACCGACCACATTTCCCTTTTTGTCTACGACCCGATTCTGCGCGACCTTTTCATCTCTGTGGTGGAAGAAAACTACACCGACCTCGCCAAAACCTTTGAAACCGCGACTTTTAACGAAAAGATGCTCATTATGATTTACCGCGACCGGCGCGATTTCCGACAGATGAATTTCGGCGGCATTGACCCGGACGATATCGGCGGCGTGACCCACGACCTCAAAAAGTGGCACAACAAAATCGCCTTTCTTTTTGAAGGATCAAAAAGCGACCTTTTTGAGGTTGCGCGGCACGAGATGGTGCACCGCTTTAACATGGAACAAATTTATCACATAAGCGGCAAAGATATGGTGATGAATCCGCCAATTTGGTTTGTTGAGGGAACAGCGGTCTCTTATTCGCGGGGATGGGACGCGTTCTACGAGTGGATTGCCCGCGACGCCTACTATAACGGATTTCTTGAATACGGCATTATGTCCGAAGGCAGGGGGACGATTATGCCCTATGTTACCGGCGGCATGCTCTTAAACTACATCAAAAAAAATTACGGGACGAAAACCGTAAACGCCATTTGGAAGGACGCAGGGCAATTTGCCGGCGACAAAATGCCAAAACCCGAAAAGTTTGACGAAATCCTCAAAAAGTACACCGGCTCAGATTCGTGGGAACTCTACGGCAAGGCGCGGAGCGAATTAAAAAATCACCTTGTAAAAACAGCCGGTGACATTGATATAACGTCGCCGGAACTCGCCAAGGGAATCGCGGTTGACGCCCGGGACAATCTCCTGCTGCGGTTTGAAGGAAAATACCTGCGGACCAGACTTCAATTCTCTGTTCTGAAAAACGGCAAAATCGTAAAAAGCAAAAAAATTGCCGCCGACGGCACCAATAAAAACGAGGAATTGGAAACCACCGGCGCCCTTTCGGCAACCCACCTCGCTTATGTCACTTTTGATTCGGCCAAGGGCGTTGATGTTATCAAAGTCGTTCCCTATAAGGTTAGTGGCGAAAAAATCAAACTCGGCAAAACCAAAAAATACAGTTTTCCGGAAATCGTTTTCATCCAGAATCCCGAATTTGTCGGCAAAAACAAAATCGCTTTCATCGGCCTTGAAAACGGATTCACCAACATCTATCTTTTCGACACGGCGACAAAAAAACTCGCCAAGCTGACCAGCGGAACATCTTACATTTACGGCATGGATTATTCCGCGGAAAGAAACGAAATCATTTTTTCGCGGGAAAGCGATGAAAGGACCACCAATCCAAACAAGTGCGATTTCAATTACGACTTGTTCCTCCTGAACCTTGAAACGAAAAAGGAAACCAAGGTCGTCGAAACGCCTTATGACGAAACGTCACCCAAGTGGCTTGACGCAAGCCGCGCGGTTTTCACCAGCGATGAATTCGGCACGTTCAATCTCGCGATTTACGATTTCGCGGCGCAAAGATTTATTTCGCTCGGCAGCGCACGGATTGCCGCCATGCGACCTCTACCGCTTGGCGCCGAGGCAATTCTTTTCCACACCACCAAAGAACTGGAACGAAAAATTCTGCTTCTTGAGACGGCCTCGTTTGCCTCGGCCGCGCCGAACAACGCCGAAATTGATAAATCGCCGGACAATGCCGAAATTGGAAATGTGGTTATAAAGGACGGCAAACTGTTCGTAAAATACGGCTCGTCTCTTTATCCCGCGGCAAGATTCGCGTTTCTTGAAAATGATTTGTATTTTGAAGCGGTAACCGGTCCGGGAAAATCCACGCTTTTCGAATTCAATAAAGAAACATTACAGACAACATCAGCGCCATCAGTGAAAAATGAATCAGTGGACAAATTCCGCGAAGAAAACGAAGTGATGCGGGAAGACGTTTCGCCCTCGGGCAACTTTGCGGTTTTCGCCGTGAACAACCGCCTGAAATGGGTAAACCAAAAAATGGGCAAAAATTATCCGGCGTCGGTGTATATTTACGACATTAAGGCGGGGAAGTTTACCACCAAATTTGATTTTGCCATGAAATCGACCAGGGGTTTCGGTTCAGTCACCCTCCTTGCGAATGAATACGCGCTGCTTGCCATGGGCGACAAAATTTTTCTCCTCAATCTTGCAACAGGATCCATAGAACTTAAAACGGATTATTTGTCATTCAAGATAAGTTCGGATAAAAAATTGATTGCCTGGCAAAACAAAGCAAATCCCGGCGCGCTCAAAAGCGCAAAAGCCGTTTTTGTTTTTGACACTGCCAGCGGCAAGCAAATCAAACTCGGCGAATACAAAAAAATGCAGAATTTCGGTTTCAACGCCGACAACGAGCTGGTTTGGAGCGAAGAAACCGGCAAACGTTGGACCAACCTCGCCCTTCACATCTACATCTGGAATCCTCAACTGGAAAAACCAATGGATATCACGATTAATATCAGCAAAAAATCAGTGTTATCAACGGGAAAAAAATCAGTGAGCGATTTCAAGGCGTCAAGCGTGGTTGGAGCTGTTTTGCTGATGCATAATGATACGAGCGGGAAAAACGAGCTCTACCTTGCAAAACCCGCCAAAGAAAAAATCGCAACATTATCCAAGATTGACTTGCAAAATCTTTCGGGCATTATTCTGCAGGCGCTTTATAAAAACCATCTATTCTTTGCGGTAATCAAAAACAAAAAAACGAGATTTTACGCTTACGATGTTTCAAGTGGAGCGCTTAGCGAAAGAATCAAGCCGTGGAACGCGGCGACAAACGGCTCGCAGATTATTATCAGCGGCAAAAAATCAATCGCCATTTATAACGCGAAAAAAAGCGCGGGCAAAATCATCGCAAATGCCGCCGGCTACCACCTTAAAGAAAACAAACTCCTTTACTCAAAATGGGCGGACGGCTCAAATTACGACATTTTTGAAGACGACTTGGACACAGGCGAAACCCTAAACCTGACTCAAACTCCTCATCGCGACGAAGTCAAACCGTATTACAAAAACAATAAAATCAATTATTCTGTAACGCCGGTCTACAAAGGCGAGTCGGTCGCTTACGTTTCTCCCCCGCCTCCGCCGAAATACTCCGAAGGTAGAGTAAAAAAGGTCAAAGCAAAAACCAAGCCGTTTGATGTCGCCACCGGCATGGGGTTCGGCAGCGTCGGTTCTAACGGCGGCCGTTTCTCCATCTTCGGCCATCTGAACATTCATCTTTACGACATCTTTGAAGACAACGTGATGGAACTTTATTATTTCGGCGGTTACAATCTTGGCTTCAATTATGCTGAGATTTCCTATCTCCATCGTCCATCAGGCAACGGCATTAGGGCTTACTTCAACAACTACGCCCACGATTACCTTACCGGCGCGGATTACATGCGCACTTTTCAAATCAACAAATTCCAGCGAGTAACCCTCGGCGTGGGTTACAAAAATCAACTCCTCCTAAACCAGAGCCCTAGCGATTACCGCGGATGGAGCAATGTGCTTAATATGGGCGTGTCTTACACGCTCGACACCACTCGCCGCATGCTTCACGGTCCCCAAACTGGCTTCCGCCTTTTCGCCTCGCTCAACCTCGGGAACAACCTTGACCACAACACTTTAAACAACATTGACCTCAACTTCGCCTGGCGGCACTACCTTAACATCTGCGATTTGGCCTCTTTTGCCTACCGTTTGGAAACCGGAGCGTCGCTCGGTATAGCGCCGACCTGGTTCGGCATGGGCGGAAATATGGCAATGAGAGGCTTGCCCACTGCCTCCTTGTGGGGCAATATCTACGCTCTCGGGAGCGCCGAAATCCGCCTTGACATCATTTACTACGCCGGCGCTATCCTGAAAGAGCCTCTGACGACCGCTTCTGTCTTTTTCGTCGCCATTATGCCACAATTCGGCTGGTATGTTGACCTAGGCACGGCTTTTTACTGGAACCCGCTTTTAGACCATCCTCACCACGACGAAGAGGAGGACGCGACACTGCGCCACATTCTTGAAGATTTGAGGTATCCGCCGGAACTTTACTGGAGCACCGGACCGTTCATTAATCTCCCCTATCTGCCGCTTGGAATGATTTTGCGATTCAACTGGTCTGTTGCCGGGCCGTACAAGGGATGGAATTTCTGGTTCGGATTTAACTGGTAAACCG
>DYHP01000016.1 GCA_020724105.1 Candidatus Methylomirabilis sp.
CTTTAATGTAATTGATTTAATGTAGCCGCAGGCTTTAGCCTGCGTTATGTTCTTTTACAATCAAGAAACAAAAGGAAAGGAAGACCTGAATCCAGAATTTTCTGGGCGGGTTACTTTTCCCAAATTGGGATCCCGACAAGTCGGGACTTTCCAACCTTCAAAAAACATTGGAGGATTTAAAATGACAAAGGAAATCAAAGCGCTCAAAGAACTGGGAATCGAAGTCAATCTTCTCACGGAGGAAGGAAGGGAAATCATCCCCGAGGAAGACGGCTACATTAGCGGCTCCTTGGCCGACAAGGTGGCAATCCACGTCGCCATCCCCCGAGAAAGCAAGTTCTACGCTTTCATCGTGGACAACAAAAAGAACGTCGCCCTTTCCAGAGACCGAACCAAGGGCAACGGACCGTTGAAAATTTCCCAGGTTGTCGTGCCCGTTGAGTGGTCGGAGAGATACCAGGTGTTCACCACCCGGTTTCCCCACAACAACATCAGGATGATGCAGCTCGAGAGCGACGGCTACATCGCCCTCTGGCGCGTTTCACTCATCAGCCAGAACGGCAATTTCTTCCTGGCGGCCGAAATCACTCACGGAGCCAACTGTTACCGCGATGACGGAAAGGTGGTCTGCCCCGACCTCAAGTGGGATTCTCTCAACGTAGTTCTCACCAGCCTCATGTCCGCGGACATGATCGACCGGCTTCCCGACATCAACGAGAGCGCCAGCGAGTACATCCCCCCGCCCGAAGTCGCAAAAGAGAGCGTCGGAAAGGCCTATGCGCCGGGCACGGCCAGAGTAGTCTGGTGGAGCACGGCCGAGGGCTACGGACGCCTCATCACTCCCAAAGGCAATGCCAGGGTCTACTGGAAGCAGGTCAGCCGTCCGGACAACAGCCGTCGCGCCTACCTCAAAGTGGGCGAACTCGTCACCTACACCGAGATCCGCGAGCCCGAGCACGTGATGCCTCACGGCACCAAGTTCAAGCTCGAGGCCTACGGCGTCAAGCCGCTCTGATTCCTTCCACTTTCTTTCCTTTCATTTTTTCGCAATCCCGCCCGGGGCTCGCATCAGTCGAGCCCTTTTTCCTTTTTGTAATTGAATTTTATCTTTTGTAAATAACATCCTCCCTACCCCAACTTAAAGTCGGGGCGGTGAGGAGGATGTCATTAGGATGTGATTAGTTTGATAGTTCCAACTATCAAACTATTTATAAGATGCGGTCGTGTGTTATAAATAGTAAAATTTTTCCATTAAATTCAAGTCACAGAAATATAACACACAGTTACTTAAGGGAGTCGGACTCCTCCTAGTTTATAAAAAACCAAAAACCAAGGCCGATGCCTTGGTTATTTCTTTTATGAAAAAATTCAAAAATGTGATTTTTGTGTTTTTATGCTTTTGTTTTTAATCTTTGGTTTTTAATTTTTTATTTTTTAAGTATATTCTCCACCGCGGACCATTGCGACGGCGCGTCGCGGGGAATTACTATCGTGACTTCGTCGCCCGGCTCTCCTTTGAAATAGGTAACGCTCGCCCGCAAAACTTTCCATTTTTTACCCTCTCCTAAAACATAATATTGGTCGGGCCCCTCGTCATGCGCCAAAATACCCACCACCCTCTTCCTTTCAATGGGCGCAATTTGTTTGTAGACGAAAGAGCCGTCTTGTTTTATCGTAAGTTTAAGCAAGTCTCCTTCAACTAATTTTGATTTGGAGGCGTAATTCGGCGGAACCGGATATTTGTTGCCGTCCTCCGCCACCATTCCCTCGCCGTCGAAAACGCCCTCAACAATTTTTAAACCCGACGCCTCTTCTTTTGCCGTTTTTGAAACAGTAAGTTTCTTAGACAGTTCCTCCAGTTCATCTTTGGAAACGGCGCCGCTTAAAAGTTCGGTAATTCTTGATAATTCATTTTTAATGTTCTCAACAATGTCTTTAATGATTACGAATTTTGAAGCGGAAACTTCTTCCGTTCCTTCGTTCTTTGATTCATCAATTTCTTTATCCCCCGGTTCTTCTTTGATAGGACCGATAGGACTAATAAGTCCAATAGGTTCAATAGGACTAATAGGACTAATAGAACTAATAGGACTAATAGGTCCGATAGGTTCATCAATAGAACTGGCGGATTCTTCCGCATCGCCCTGATTATTAACTAAATTATTAATAATGTCTTGGATTTCCTGCAGTCCTGTCTGCGCAGGCAGGTCAGGCGCCACTAAACTCCCGTCATCTTTCGGCACCTCAACTTCGTAATAATCTTGGTTTGGATTTGGATTTTGAGTATTTATGTTTGACATATCGGTTTTATTTTAGATTTTTTAGATTATAAATTTGGGAATTAGGAATTGGGAATTGGAAATTTTATTCCTCATCTTCTAAATCTTCTAACTCAACCATCTCTGCTCTTTTTTCTATTTCCTGTTCCGCCAATATCCTGTCTTTGCCGTATTTTAACCGGGAAATTTCTTTAATCGCTTCGGCGATTTTTAGATTCTTTTTTAAACCGAGCGCTTGCTCATATTTTTTGCTCCAGGGCTCCCAGTGCCTGTAAATCTCCATATTAAAAGGTCTTGATGTCTGACCGGCAATCAAAAGTTTGATATAGGCGTGGAAATTGGAAAGATTAATCAAGTCGTGCGCGTTAAACACCGGCGCGTATTGTTTTTCCATATATTCGGCGTCTTCGGGACCGATTCTGAAACAAATCTGCGTTCCGATATTGCCGAAAACCGCGTCTCTGATTTTTGTGTCATTCGGTCTAACCAGTTGGGCGATGAACTGGTGGGTGATGTTCAAAGAAAGGCGGTATTTTCTGGCTTCAGACAAAACAGAGGCGATCGTATCGGTGGTAAAATTCTGAAATTCATCAATGTAAAGATAAAAATCTTGCCTCTGCTCTTTGGGCATATCGGCGCGCGACAGAGCCGCCGCCCAAATCTTGCCGACCAAAACCATCCCCAAAAGATAAGCGTTATAATCGCCGATAAGACCCTTGCTTAAATTTAAAAGAAGAATTTTTCGGTTATCCATCACTTCTCTCAAATTAAAGGCGGTTTTTTGCTGGGAAATAATCGGTCTCATTATATCGCTTGAAATGAATGGATTCAATTTTGAAGTAATGTACGGCGTCATGTTGGAAAGCGCCGCCTCGCCGCCGGCCTTTTCTGCTTCTTTTGTCCAAAAATCGCGCGTGACTTGATTTTTGCATTTGCTTAATTTGAAGCGGCGAAAGTCCTCGTCGGCCAGAATTTTGGGAATTTCCATAAGCGTCGAGCCCGATTCCGGATGTTCCATCACGAGCAGCATGGCGTTGCGCATATATTGTTCAAACATCGGACCGCCGGTTGCCTTCAAATCATAAAGTTTGTCGAAAATATTAATCATTTCATTGATAACAAAGGTTTTCTGCTCGGGAAATTTTGGGTCGTATTCCAAAAGATTTAAGCCCATCGGCCTCTCAAAATCCGCCGGGTTGTAATATATAACATCATCAACGCGGTCCTCAGGAATATAAGACAAAACATCCTCAATCAACTCGCCGTGCGGGTCAATAACGCACACGCCTTCGCCGTTTTTAATGTCCTGCTTTATTAATTCTTGAAAAAAAGTGCTCTTGCCGGTGCCGGTTTGACCGATGGAATAAAGATGCCGCATTCTGGCCTCTTTGTCCATCCGCACGATTGTTTCTTTGCCGCGATAAATATTCCTGCCTAAAACCGCTCCTTCTTCGGGCATATCCAATGGAGCGGGCGCCTTGCGCGCCAAAAGCCACAGAATATTAGGCGTTTCAATATATGGCGTTGGAAAATGAAATACGCTTGCCAATTCTTCGGTGTTTAAAATAATTTTATTGGCGTCTGAAAAATAACGGAAAACAAAACGGCTGGCTAATTTATTAATGTTGGGATAAATTTTTTTAAACTCATTGCCGAAATTATAGATATTGTATTGCGCGAAAGCGTTTATAATATTGTTTAAATAAATATCCGCGGTTTCTTGGCTTGGCGCGGAAGTGATAATGTTGATATTCGCCTCAAAAGCCGCCTTCGACGCCTTTTCTTCAATGCCTTTAATCATTTCCTGCTCTGTTTGGGAAATGGGTTTTGCGGGTTCTTTTGCCCCTTCTTCCGTTTTTTTGGTTTGTAAAAATGAAAGGACCTTGCCTAAAAATTTCAAAAATCCGTCGCCGGCCGTGATATCGCTCAAAGATTTCCCTTCTTGCAATTGTTTTGCGACTTTTAATCCATGGCCCCCCCAACCTTTTGGAGCAGGACGCAAAATGAGTTGAATCGCCGCGCCGTCGCCAGGCGCGACTTTTGACAAGGCCTGCGTTACGGCGTTAAGCGGGTCTGACTCGGATTTTTTATAAGTTTTTATGGGGAAAAAATAGGGTCTCGCGAACCCAAGCGAAGCGCCGCGCGTGACGCCTTGCGGCGAAAAAATGTTATAATCAACCACCTCTTCAACTTGCGCCGCGGGATACTGGGCGTGGATTTGCTGTTCAAAAAACGGCTGCCACTCCGCCGGCGTGATTACGTAAAAAACAATTTTCCCGTTATGAACAATTAAATCAAAAGCGAATTCTTTGCCCGCGCCCAAAAACCATTCTTTCAAACCGCCGCGCGCTTTTAGGCCGGAAAGAGCGGAATAAAAAGTTTCCGCCACGCCGATTAATTCGTGGATTTTAGAAACCGTCACTTCGCCCGCCTTTTCCTTCAATTGCGCCTCTTTCGGCAAACTAACGAGCATCACCTTTTTTTGGAAACCGGAGATTTTTCCGTAAACCGCCCGCAAAATTACCCGCAGCAACCAACAACCGACAACCAACAACCCAATAACTAAAACTACCCACCAGAATTGGGTTAATCCCGATTTTTGAATCGCTTCGCCGCCCGCCTTGGCAATCGCTTCAGGGGAAACGGACGGCTGAGGAAGGGTTGGAGATGGAATCATTGGGGAAAGTTGGAACATAAACATATGAAATTTACTCCCCCCGATAAATCGGGGGTCGCGAAACTTACTCGCGAAATTTGCTTCGCGAAAATTTCTATTTGCGTCCCGATTTTATCAGGACAAATTTCAGCGACCGCAGGGAGCGAATTTCAGGGAGCCCCGATGTATCGTCGGGGTAAACTTCGCGACCAAATTTCTTATTTCTTCTCCGTCTCGGCCATCTCTAAAATTTTATCCGTTTTTATCTTCGCCTCTTGCTCGATAAAAAATTTATTGACTCCCGGGATGGTCGCAAGCCACTCCCTGATAATACTCAAAATTTCCTTAACTCTAATTTTGACCCTTTGAACCAAAATGCGGATTTTTGAGGCGGTTTCCTCTCCCTTGTCTTTAAAAATCTTTTGCTGCTCGGGCGTCATTAAAAGATACACCTGTTCCAAATCCTCCTCCAAAATCTTTTCAATTTTCTCAACCATCGGATCTTTTGGCAAAACCGCTTCCTCTCCTCCGATCGGAGGCGTTAAGGTTACCTTTTCTTCCACTTTTCCCTCCTCTTCCTTTTCCGCCGCCGCTTCTTTCGCCTGTTCCGCTCTTTTTTCCGCCTCCGGCTTGGGACCTGCCTCGGAGGTCCCGACTTGTCGGGATTCTTCGGGGACAACTTCAATTCCGGCCTCTTTTTGAGGCATCTCTTCTGAAATCCTGTTTTTTCCCTGATCAGCCATATAAAAAACTGTATAATTCTAAAATAACTTTATAACTCTAACTTTATAACCATAACTGTATACCAGTATACCACAAGTGTGGTATAATAGAAATAACAAAATCATCCAAACACTCCGAATCTATCCAAATGCCTCGAATTATTTGGAGCATTCGGATAAATTTGTAGATTAGGATTATTTTATGAAAAACCATCTAAACGAAATAAAATTCAGCACCTTCACCTGGATTCACTCGGCTTCCATAGATAAAAAGGCGGTGGAAGAAATCGGCAAAAGATTTCGCCTCCACCCCGACGACTTAAAAGAAGTTCTTCCGCCGATTCAGCGCCCCAAACTTGTGGAAAGGGATAATTGCCTTTTTATGATTTTAATGTACCCTTTTTACGACAAAGAAGCCAAACTGATTGAAATTTCCGAGGTTGATTTTTTTATCGCCCGCGATTTTATTGCGACTTTTAACGAAAGCAATAAACTTGAGCCGATTGGCAATTTTATGGAGGCCTGTTCCGGCAATAAACTGCTTTGCGAGAAAATTATCGCCGCCGGACCCGTCGGCCTGCTTTATGAACTTTTGGACCGCCTCTCAAATCATTGCTTCCCCATGCTTGTCCACATTTCAAACGACATAGACACCATAAAAAAACGGCTTTTCAAAGAATATGGAAAGGGCACAATTCTTGAAATTTTAAGGATTAAAACCAATATCGCCAATTTTAGCAAAGCCATCCAAGGCTATAAAACCATAGTTGATAAACTTATTAGTAAAGAAGCGCCATTTTTGCCCACCGAACAATTAAAAATTTATTTCGACAATCTGGTGGAGCGCAAAAAAGAAATGTGGGACATGGTTGATAATTTGACCCACATTATCGACGCCTTGCACCAAACCAATGAATCACTTATTTCTTTCAGAATCAATGAAATAATGAAAACCCTCACCATTTTTTCCGTCATCGTTGTTCCACTTGCCCTTTTGGCGTCAATTTTCGGGATGAATGTTGTGAACGAAATGCCATTTGTAGAACACCCTTATGGCTTTTGGATCGTTGTCGGTTTAATGATCGCGGGTGTAATGGCGATGCTCGGAATTTTCAAAAAGAAAAAGTGGCTATAACCCTCCGACCTTAAGGTAGCGCGAGGCTTCTCGGAGCAAAGCGGAGATTCCGACCTGTCGGAACGACGAAGAATCTCGCGGGAGGACTCCGACTTTAAGTCGGAGGACGACCCGTGCGGTTTTTCGTGGGTCACTTCGCTCCCACGAGATTCTTCACTTCGTTCAGAATGACAAGAGAAGAAGGGATCAGGATGACACCATAGAGTGTCATTTTTTCTTTATCTTCTGCCCCGTGTCCGTATCTTCAACTAAATATCCCAATTTATTAATTTGTTTTCTGATTTCATCGGCTTTTTGCCAATTTTTTTCTTTGCGCGCCCGCTCTCTTTCTTCTAAAAGTTTTTTTATTCCCGCCGGAAGGCCACCTTTTCCAATCCTTCTTAACCCAAGTCCGAGGACATTATCAAATTCATTTAATAATTTTCTCACCCCGCCGACTTCCGAACGCGGGCTAAAGCCCGCGGCTACATTTTCTAAAACTGAATTAGTCCGGTTTACAAAACTAAAAATCACCGCCAGCGCTTTCGGAACATTCAAGTCGTCGTCCATTGCTCTTTTAAAATCTTCCCGCGTTTCCTGAATTAAACACCTTACTCCCGGATTTGATTTTTTAAATCCAAAAAATCCCTTAGTTTTTTCCATGAAAGACGTTTCAAATAATTTTGAATAAAAATCGTCAAGCCGCACAAGCGTGTTTTCCGCCGATTTTAAACTTTCAAAAGTAAAATTGAGTTCCTCGCGGTAATGGGCGGAAAGCAAAAGATAACGGACCGCGCGAGCGGAATATTTTGCCCCCAAATCCCTCTTGCTTAAAACATCGCCCAAGGTGTAAAAATTGCCTTTTGATTTTGACATTTTTTCTCCTTCAACAAGCAAATGTTTGGTGTGAAGCCAAAAATGGGCAAATTTATGTCCGGTCGCGCCTTCGCTTTGAGCGATTTCGCTTTCGTGGTGCGGAAACTTATTGTCCTCACCGCCAGTGTGAATATCCAAAGTATTGCCCAAATATTTCATTGACATCGCCGAACATTCAATGTGCCAACCCGGATATCCCCTGCCCCACGGCGAGTTCCATTGCATAATGTGGCGCGGATTTACAATCCATAAAACAAAATCAAAGGGATTTTTTTTGGCGGGATTTTCTTCAACGCGCGCTCCGGCTATCAAATCTTCCAAACGATTACCGGAGAGTTCGCCGTAGTTTTTACATTTCGTTACATCAAAATAAACCGAATCATCTTTACCGACATAGGCATAACCGTTTTTAAACAACTTCTCAATAATTTTAATCATTTCCTTAATGTGTTCGGTCGCTCGCGGGTATTTCCACGCCGGCCGAATTTTTAATTTTTTGATATCTTCAAAAAACGCCTTTTCGTATTTCCGAGCAATTTGGTAAGGACTTAGTTTTTCTTTTTTTGCCGCCGCTTCAATTTTGTCTTCGCCGGTGTCTTCATCCGTCAAAGCGTGGCCGACATCCGTAATGTTCATAACTTGCCGAACCCGGTAGCCGGAGTGTTCCAGATGCCGCCGCAGCAAATCGGTAAACAAAAAAGAGCGCAAATTTCCAATGTGCGCGAAATTGTAAACCGTGGGCCCGCAATTATACATAGTCACCACTCCTTTCTTGAGTGGTTGAAAAACTTCTTTTTGCTTGGTAAGGGAGTTATATAAATGAAGCATAAAAAACCAAAAATTAAAAACCAAATACTAAAAATAAATTTTAAATTTTTAATTTTAAATTTTTATTGAATTTTCAATTTCAAATTTCAAAACGGTTTTAAATGTTTAAAAATTAAGTAAATAAAAATTGTTTAAAAATTTTAAATTATAAATTAAAAATTGGAAGATGGTTTTTTGGTTTTTAGTTTTTAACTTCTATCTTTTCTTCATCATCGCCATCGTAAGTATCGGCAGTATTGTCCAAAAAAATTTTCCCAAATCGCTTGTAAAAACGGCGCGCGTAATCGGCGCAAAAGCGTCTAAAACATTTATCGGCAAAAAAGAAAGAATAATGGAAATAAATAAACCGATGTGGAGCATGCTGAATATGATTATTTGAACTACGCCCCCGCCGCCCCCGCCGAGCGAATAAAGTAGCGGCATGCGCGAAAGGATGTAGAGCAAAAACACGAAAAGAAAAATGAAAAATACGACTTTTAAGGAAAAGGTTTCGCCGATGCCCAAACCGCGGCGCGTAAGATACGGAACATTATAAATCACGGCCATTGAAATATACATTGAAACCAAAACAATCAAAAGCCGGTCGCGGCTCATGGTGATGCCGTATAAAAAGACACCCATTATAAACAAAAGCAAGATAAAAATGTCCCAACTCGGCGAACTTAAATCAATCTGGCGAAATAAATCCGACCAATTTGAAACGATGCCGAAAAACCAATCTAAAACCTTGGACATACCGAGTCTACCTACGAAACTACGAAATGGCTACAAATTCTACGAAAATGATTTTTGTAGTTTTCGTAGAAATTTTGTTGTTTCGTAGGTTATCAATAAGATTATACCCCAAAATTAAAAAACAAAAAACCCCGATTGTCAAAGTCGGGGCCGAATTTTTAATATATCTTAAAGAACAATAAAATGTATAGAATGCGCAATATTACTCTCACCCCCTTCGCAACGTAATATCCAGCCAGCCAAACGCCGGAACTTACGATGAATACTCCCAGCACCGTCCAAATGATTAAGCCATGAGTATAAGGACAAAAGCAGTAGAAAAATATGGCGCAAAGACCGTAAGCGGCGGATTCAACAAGACCGATGGCGACCGTCTGCGGGAAAAACCAGATGGCTTTTACGCTGAACAAGTCTTCCAATCGCCCGCTGCGGGAAAATGACTGAATGACGCCGCACAAGAAGAACAGTAAAATGCTTACGATAATTAAGGCGCACATTTTACGCTCCGTTTCACAATCTTCACTATCGGCCAATCAAGGGGGCGCCAACCCTCTCTTATCCACACTCTTGAAACATTGATAATAAATCGCTCGTTGGAAAACATCTGGACAATGTAATCGGCATTAAACTTGGCCAATCGCACCTTGTTGCGTATAAAACTTTGATTTGTAAAGCGGTTCGCCAAGTCACCTAACCCACCTTGAGATTCCAACGACTGAACGGTGGTTATAAACATACCGCCCGATTTTAGAATGCGAAAAATTTCGTTTACAAACCTTGCCTCTTCGTTTTCTTTCAGATGCCATAGAGCGCCCACGCAGATTGCCGCGTCAAAACTTTCGTCGCGAAACGGCAAGGCGGTAAAACTTCCTTGGACGAAACGAATTTCTGCGGTTTCCGGTTTCGCCCGCGCCTGGCTCAACATTCCCCGGCTGATATCCACTCCGAAAACCTGTGAATATTTTCTAAGCAATGGGGAAGCGGTTATCCCAGTGCCGCAGGCCAAATCCAAAACCCTTAAACCGCCGACGAGATGATTTTTAATCATTTCCTCGGCTGCTTGGGCGTCGTCGCCAAACACTGAATCGTAACGCGAAGCGAATTTGTCGTAAAAACCTTGAGCGTCTTTTGAGGCGAGACCATATCTTATCATGCACAGCAAACCCAAAATAAAGCCGGCGGTTCCTTTTATAAAGCCCCAAACCAACTTCAGGCGCTTCATGATTTTTTCTCTGTTTGCGGAGGGTAGTCCTTTAAAATTGCGTCAACTTCCTCATTAAACACGGTTTCTTTTTCAATCAACCGTTTAGCCAGTTCATCTGTCGCAGCACTGTTTTCAATTAATATCTGCTTGGCTTTTTCGAACGCGCTGAAAACTATTTTGTTCACTTCATTATCAATCTTCTGAAGCGTAGCTTCGCTGCAAACAACGGATTTTTCTGCGAGACTTTCCATCGGCAGCAAATTATTGCTTTTGGAATAATTGACGGGTCCAATTTCTTCGCTCATTCCCCACGCGCAAACCATTTCCCGGACGAGCAGAGTCGTTTTTTCAATATCGTTGCATGCGCCGTTGGTCATGTCGTTGAAAGCAATTAATTCCTCGGCGTAACCGCCCAAGAGGGCGGCAATCAACTTTAAAAATTCTTCTTTGGACAAATGCCCGCTTTCGTCCTCGGGGTAAAGAGACGTTAAACCGCTAGCTTCGCCGTGCGCTATAATTGTAACCTTGTGGAAATTGGCGGGCGCGCCGCTTTTTTTAGCAACAATCGTGTGTCCTGCCTCGTGATGAGCCAACAACCTTTTTTCTTTCGGGCTAATTTTGCGGTTTCTGCCTAAACCCGCCATCGCCTTATCCTCGGCTTCTTCAAAATCTACCATCTCCACCTGTTTTTTGCCTTTTCGGGCCGCTATAATCGCCGCTTCATTGGCAAAACTTTCCAAATCCGCGCCCACAAGACCGGGGGTTAAAGCCGCCGCTTTTTCAAAATCAAATTTCGGGTCGTGTTTCACTTTCCTAAAATGAATCCGTAAAATTTCTTCCCTGCCCGCCTTGTCGGGACGCGGCACTTTAATCTGGCGGTCAAATCTGCCGCGGCGTTTGGCTGCCTCGTCTAAGGCATCGGGGCGGTTGGTGGCGGCAATGATAATGACGCCGGAATTATTTTCAAAACCATCCATCTCGGCTAAAAACTGATCTACGGTCTGCTGATATTCTCTTTCCCCCATAAAAGCCACTGGCGAACGCTTGCTGCCAAGCGCGTCGAATTCGTCAATGAAAATGATGCAAGGCGCGTTTTTCCTGCCCATTTCAAACAAATCGTTAGTACGCGAAGAACCGACGCCCACAAGCATTTCTGTAAATGCCGAACCGGAAATCGAAAAAACCTTAACGCCCGCTTCGCCAGCTATGGCTTTGGCAAGCAAAGTTTTGCCCGTGCCGGAGTCGCCGTAAATAAGAACGCCCTTGGGAATCCTCGCGCCGATTTCTTTGTATTTCTCCGGGTCCGTAAGGAAATCATTGATTTCCTTAAGCGACTCCAAAATTTCCGGAATTCCGCCGACATCCTTGAAAGAATACTTGGAACTCACCAATTTTGCTTTATTTTCCCTAAAATACTTAACAAATGAGATTTGCTCTTCAGAGTTTTTCTTGAAATCCGCCTCGGCTTTTTTCAACATTTTCCGCAAAAGGCCGAACCACAATCCCAATGCCGCCAGTAAGAGCAGAAAAATAGGCACTCCGAACCAAATCAAGGCCTTAATCAGTGTTTCTTCCCAGTTCATTTCTTTCCTCCGTGCGATTTAATGAATTTTAAAGGTTCTTAATACTGAAATACTGATTTAAAATTATCATAGATAACGAGTTCGGTCAAATGCCGATATTGACCTTTTAAAAAACTCCGACAGAAATCGGAGTTTTTTTATTTTTCGCATGAATCCGCGTTGTCACCTGCCCCGCAGGGCGCTTACCCCCCTTCGGCGTCCGCGTGTATCTGCTTATACTAAATAAATATCTTAAAAACCGACACCACTCCTAAATCCGCCAAAGCAACGATAACACCGGCTAAAATTATGCCGAGAAAAATCAAAAGAGAGGCGCGGAATTTGGGAATGCAAAAAAGAAACGCCGCCAAAGCGCCGGTCCAGGCGCCGGTCATGGGCAAAGGAATTCCGACAAAAATAATCAAAGCCAATGACCCCCAAGCCGCGTATTTCCCTTCAAATCTCCTGCAAGTCCGGTCAAAAAGCCAGTTGAAAAACTTGCCCCACATTTTCCATTGCCTCAAAAAATTGGAAACCTTTTCTAAAAAAAGCAAGATGAAAATGACTGGGAAAAAATTTCCCAAAACGGAAAATAAAAACGCCTTCCATAAAGGCAGATGAAAGACCTCAAGCGCCGCGGGCAATCCGCCGCGCAATTCCGAAATCGGCAACGCCGAAATTATAAAGGTGGCAAGTTCAGGAGGCAATCTTTCTATCATATTGAAAAACAAATTTTATCCCAACTTATTCAACCGAGACTTAGTCTCGTTTACGAGACTTAGTCTCGGTTGCGAATCCCCAATCCCCGACCTGTCGGGATCCTTCGGGGTTTCGGATTTCGGGCTTCGGGATTTATTTTTGTCCATCGGCAAAAATAAGTAATTTATATGCGTCTTCAAACCTGCCTTCATCGCTTGTCGCGCCTAAAATCACGATGATATATTTTCTTCCATCCTTATTTTCCACCTCCACAAGCAGATTATATCCGCTTTCTTCCACAAAACCCGTTTTGCCGCCAATGATTTTGTAGGGCGTGCCTTCGAGTTTCTTAAACAATTTATTCGTTGAATCAAATTGCAATGTATTGACATCGGATGTCCCAAGGACATCCGATGTCTTTATAATATATGCTCTTTGAGATGTGATTTCTTGGACGATTTTGTTTTCAAAAACGCTTCTTGCCAGCAAAACCAAATCCCTTGCGGTTGTCACGTTATTTATGCTTAGACCCGTCGGTTCGTCAAATTCGGTTGAAAACATTCCCAACTCCAGCGCCCTGTCGTTCATTTCTTTGGCAAAAGCGAAAAAATTATCCCCCTCCCCGGGATCTCTCAAAGAGAGAAATCCAGCGGCCCGCACCGCCGCCGCCATCGCGTCATTGGCGGATTTTACGAGCGCGGCGTAAATTAAATCGCGAAGTTTTATTTTACTGCCCGCGCCAAGCCCCAACAAACTCATTCTGTCGCCCGGCCTAACATAATCTTTTAAATTGCCGATGTCGGAATCTTCCAAACTGACCACTTCGTCCCAGTTTAAATTCTTTTCCGCGAGAACCGAGAAGGACATAAGTTTCGTAATGGACGCCAGCGGAATTTTTGCGGCCATGTTTTTGGCGTACAAAATTTCGCCTGTCCCGGCATCGGCGATGACCGCGGATTTGGTGGTCACCCCCTCTTCCGCTAAAGGCAGATTCGCCTTTGGCGAAAACTCCCCCTGTTCCGACTTTTGTCGGAATAGGGGGAGAATGTGGGGGTTCGGATAATCCAACACAGTCTTGCCGCCTTCTACGGCATCAACATAAATAATATCCGTATTTAAAAAAATGGACATCATCAATACTGCAACAATAAAAATATAATAAAAAGGCTGCATTTCAAAATTACTAAAGTAATTTTAAACCTTTTTGGTCTTGTAATATATTCTGCAGCATCTCGCTTCCCGAGAGTTTCTTATAATCCGGCAAATCTTTCAAATCGCTAATACCGAGGTGCCTCAAAAATTCAAAACTGATTTTGTATTTCGGCTCTATTGATTTTGCGTCCTCTTCCTCTTCAATCAAACCGCGGATTAAAAGATTCCGCAAAATCAAACTGCAGTTTACGCCGCGAATCTGCTCCAGTTCCGCTTTGGTAATCGGTCCGCGATAAGCGATAACCGACATGGCTTCGAGCTGCGGACGGGTCAGTTCCCCTTCGGTTTCCTCTTTCAAAAACCGACTCGTGATTTCAGAACTTCTTGGCGAGGTGGCAAACTGGTATTCGCTGCCGTTTTTCAAAAGCAAAATGCCGCCGTCCCGCTTTTTATGTTCTTCAACAAGTTCTTCCAAATGTTTTTCCGCTTCTTCTTTTTTGATATTCAAAATTTCAGCCAACTTCTTGCTCGAAAGAGGCCTGCCGGATACAAACAATAGACTTTCAATTTTACTTTTCATATTATGTGCACGAACCTACGAAATCATCTACGAATTTCACGAAAATTTTATTTAGTGAGACGTAATACTCTCTATAATCACAACACCATTTTGGCCAAATCTGGCAAGTAGCCCGTAGTTTGTATAATTCGTAGAATAGTTCGTAGTTTAGTAGATTATAGTTTCTTTAATCTGATTTCTTGAAAAAGTCCTTTTTGTTCCACGTCAACGACTCTATCTTTCACCAACTGCAACATTGCTAAGAAACTTATCACCACTTCTGTTTTTGATTTGGCTCCTTTTATAACCTCTTTGAAATTCAATGTCAGCGATTTGGAAACCAAAGAAATGATTTGGCTGATTTTTTCTTTAATTGAAATCACCCTTTTTAGAGTCGTTTTCGGCAAGGCAACAATCGGCTCGAGATAATCGAGAATTTCCCGGAAAATTTTGGCAAGTTTTTTCACGGAAACATTTTTCGGCGGAATGAAAACCCCTCTCTCCGGCAAGGGTCTGTCTCTGAAATAAGAATAATTCCGTTCCAAAATGAGAGCGTGAATTTTCTTAGACGCTTCGTAAAATTCTTTGTAGAGCTTTAATTGGAGTTCGAGGGGGAGCGCGTCTTGCTCTTCTTCCTGTTTAAGATACGGCAGCAATGTTTTTGATTTAAGGTAAAGCAGGCGCGCCGCGATATACAAAAAATCGGCGAAATCCTCCGGCCGCTTTTCTTCCACCTCTTTTAAATAAGCCACGTACTGGTCCGTGACCTTGCTTAAAGAAATGGAAGTGATGTCCAACTGCTCTCCTTCAATCAACTGGAGCAACAGGTCCATCGGGCCTTCAAAATGCTCTAATTTAACCTTGTACATTGCTGTGCACGAACCTACGAATCGGGCTACAAATTACACGAAACTACGAAAATCAATTTCGTGAAATTCGTAGAATAATTCGTAGTTTTGTAATCTATTGTTTCGTCTGTAAATACTATTTTCTTTTTTTGCTCGACTTACCCGCCTTCGCCTTGTCCCCGAACGCGGCAACAACGGCATCTTCTATTTTGTGCAAATCTTTGACTTTCATCCTTAACGATTCGGTAAAACTCTCGGCGCCGACGATAACGTCTTTGGCTTTAAGAAGCGCCTTGTCAAGCAAAATTTCTAAATCGTGCATTTTGCCAAACGGCGAAAGAGCGCCCGGTTGCACGCCCAATTTTGTAATCATTTTTTCCGGGGCGATGGAAACCTTTTTGGCTTTCAACGCCTTTTTGATTTTCTCAAAATTCGCCCGATAGGAAGCCGGCACAACGACGACATAGTTCTTTTTTGCGACCTTTTTAACCTCGGGAATCTCCGCCTGAATCAAAAGCGTTTTGGCGATTTTCTCCAATTTTTCACCCAAGGTTTGCGCCAAATCAAAAGCAGTGTAAACCTTTTTATGCGGCACCACCTCGAACTTTACCCCCTGTTTTTTGAGGTAGTTCAAAAGTTGTTTGGGAATAGACATATGACATAGATTATGCAAATCTACAAATCTTGTGCTAATTCGTTGATTGGCATAAGATTCGCACTATTGGCATAATGATTTTATTAAATATCATCGACCTTTAATTATATTGTAATAAACTATTGACAAAAATGAAAGGGTGCGGCAAGATGGATTTAAGATTAAGGATATTAACAATCAAACAAGCCCGCTGATTATTATTCACTGATTACACTGATAAATTCGTATCAGCATTGTCAGCGGCAAAAAAATCAGCAGGCAAAGGAGGAATAAAAATGGACTGGGCGAAGAAAAGAAAGATGATGATTTCGTGGTCAATTTTGACTGCGGGGATTATCGCCCTTTTCTGGATGGTTTGGTATCTTTGCGCCGGAAGCGTACCAGTGGTTCATTCTCTCAAAATGACGTCTGACTGGAACATTGTTCTGCCTTTTGGTCTTTCCCGATGGTGGGACATTCTCTTGGGGCCAATCTATTCCATCACTTTGATTTTGCTTGTCACTAATAAGAAAATTCTGGAAGATGAATATTATAAAAACTATTCTTCGGACTGGTCGCCGGACTGGGCATCGGACTGGGCATCGGACTGAAATATATTGTTTCCAGAAAATTTTGGCGAGCCGTTGGCAGGTGGCTCGCGGGGGGATGAATTTTTTAGAGCCAAAGCGCTTTGCGCTTTGGCTCTAATTTTTATTGCTAAAATGGAGGATAAAGATGCTAAAATGGAGGGCTCAAGCCCTCCGCTACATAATTTCCAAAATGTAGAGATGCTAAAATGGAGGGCTCAAGCCCTCCGCTACATAATTTCCAAAATGTAGAGGAAACCTTTAGGTTTCCAAAAAATTATAATCCTCCGATATTGATTACAAAAGAACCCGAAAAACAGTATTCTAAATAATGATTTACAATGCCTTTCCTCACGGGATTATTCAATATGTAAAGCATTACCCCACGAATCGCTTCGTCTTTTCTCAAAACGTGGTCATAATAACTTTTTTGCCACAAATCTCCACCTGTCTTCTGCTTAAAATCAAACCCTGTTGCTTGTTTGTAATACTGAATAAATTTAATTAAATCAGATTTCTCATCACCTTCAAGCAGCAAATGCAAATGGTTCGGCATAAAACAATAAATCCAAATTCTAAAATTTTTCTTTTGAGATACATCTACTAACATTTTAATGTACTTGCTTATTAAGAGGGGGCTATTAAAGTAATTTATTTGATCTTTACAACAAATTGTAATAAAATAAAATTTAACGCCTCTATAATTATCTAAATGCAGGCGATTACTTTTTCTTTTAAAATCCAATGGCATATCAAAATAAATGGAGGGCTAAAGCCCTCCGCTACACTTTTAACGCTAAAAATCATTTCAATCAACTTTTATATGCGCCTCTTTTAATTGTTTTTCCGGAATTTCTGACGGCGACCCCATCATTAAATCCCTCGCGTCGCCGGTTTTGGGGAAAGCGATGACTTCGCGGATGCTTTCTTCGCCGGCTAAAAGCATAATCAATCTGTCTAATCCCAAGGCGATTCCGCCGTGCGGCGGCGCGCCGTATTTGAACGCTTCAAGCATGTGGCCGAATCTCTCTTGAATTTCCCTCTTAGAAAGCCCTAAAATTTCAAAAATCTTATTTTGCAAATCTTTTTTGTGGATTCTGATGCTGCCGCCGCCGATTTCGCAGCCGTTTAAAACAATGTCGTAAGCGCAGGCGCGGACCCTAGATAAATCCCCCTTACCTCCCTCTTTAGAAAAGGGGGAAAGAGGGGAATTTAATAATTCCAAATCCTCTTCCTTTGGCTTGGTAAATGGATGGTGCGCTGAAACCAATTTCTTTTCAGTTTCCGAATATTCAAAAAGCGGAAAATCAGTGAGCCAGCAAAAAGCAAGCTCGTCATGATTATCTTTATTTTTTCGCAAATCCGGCTTATCGGATTTGTATTTTTCCATCGCCTCAGCGTAAGTCAGGCGCGGGAACGGTTTTTTGAGAATTTTTTTGTTTGGGAACAGCGTCTCCGCCATTTTAATCAATGCTCCCTCAACAAGCGAAATAATATCATCTTCATTGACAAACGACATTTCCAAATCCAATTGAGTGAATTCCGGCTGGCGGTCGCCGCGCTGGTCTTCGTCGCGAAAGCATCTGGCGACTTGAAAATATTTTTCCAAGCCGGCGACCATTAAGAGTTGCTTGAATTGCTGGGGCGACTGAGGCAAAACGTAAAACTTTCCGTCGTGAAGGCGCGACGGAACGATAAATTCCCTCGCCCCCTCCGGCGTGCCTTTGGTCAAAACCGGTGTTTCAATCTCAATAAAATCCTTTTCGCAGAAAAAATTCCGCAAAAATTCAATTACTTTATGCCGCAAAATCAAATTGTCGCGCATTCGCTCGGAGCGCAAATCAAGATAGCGGTATTTAAACCTGACTTCTTCGCCGATTTTTTTCGTGTCTTTGTCTATTTCAAAAGGCAAAGTTTCGGATTCGTTCAAAATCTTGATTTCTTTCGCTTCCATCTCTATTTTGCCGGTTGAAATTTTGGGATTCGCCGCTTTGGCGGCTCTTTCTTTAATCAACCCTTTAATTTTTACCACGAATTCGGAACGCAGATTTTTCGCCAATTCATAAAATTTACCAATTGCCGGCGTAATTACAATCTGAAGCAAGCCGCTTCGGTCGCGCAAATCTATAAAAATAATCTTGCCCATATCGCGGCGAGAGTTAACCCAACCGCAGACTTCGACCTCCTCGCCTATATGATTTAAGATTTCTTTAATGGTTGTACGAAGCATAAATTTAAATAGTCAGGTTTATAAATTCGAAATTAGAATATCGAAATCCGAAACAATTTTGAAGATTTAGATTTTGACCCCCTCTAACTCCCCCTATTCCCCGACTTGTCGGGGAATAGGGGGAGAATGTGGGGGTTTGTTTCGGGATTCTGGCCATTTTGTAATTCAAAGTTAGAACTAATCTAACCAATGGACTATTTTCATTTTAACAAATTTTTATCTCTTTGTCCAAAATGCCCGAAACCCAATGTTCCACTTTTTCTTTATTTAAGTTCTTAAGAGCAAAATCCGGACGAAATCCTATTAAAGAAAAAAAATTCAAAAGAAACGAAATAATTATTGAAAGACGGTTTTCCTTGTTTGGAGCGCTTGGCATTTTCTCCAGACGCCCCGCAAAATCTTCAAGAAATTTATAAACTTTTTCATCCCTCTCCTCTGGTCTTGTCGCCAAATCAACGATTTTAAAGCAAAAAAATAAAATCTCCCTTTTTGAAAAGTTGCTGCGGATTTGGCGGTATGATTTTTTGATTTCCGAACCGGCGATCCTGTCGCCCTTTCTTCCTTTGGCGATTAAAACTCTTGAAACAGCCGGCAGTTCAAGATGCGGTCCGATTTTTGAAAGGATTTTTTGACTTCCTTTTGCCAGCGCGTCGATTTTGCCGAACTTGTCGGTATATAGATGATATATCCTATCACTTTCACCTCTGCTCTCATAACTTAGGACTATCGCGTTTGTGACAAAAGTGGACATAGAAAACCAAAAATTAAAAATCAAATACTAAAAATAAATTTTAAATTTCTATTGAATTTTCAATTTTAAATTTCAAAACGGTTTTAAATGTTTAAAAATTAAGTAAATAAAAATTGTATAAATTATAAATTAAAAATTGGAAGATGGTTTTTTGGTTTTTGGTCTAATTTTGGTCTATGTAACTCTGCAATATCACCATCGCCTCAACTGCGTCTTTTTTGAGACCTTTTCTTTCTTTTTTATGAGCCCGAAACAGTTTTTCCACTTCTTTTGACGTAAATTGCTCGTTTTGGAATTTTATGGGCAAGGA
>DYHP01000017.1 GCA_020724105.1 Candidatus Methylomirabilis sp.
TAGAGAGTCTAATATGTATCTGGCCTTGCGCATTATACGCGTAATCACTTTACCTCTTTCACAACATCTTTAATTTCTTTTCTGACAAACCTCTCCGCGTCGTCTAAATCTTCCTTGAGTTGCTTGATAATTTTCTCCTCTTCTTCGGTGAGTTCCCGTTTTGTTTTGGTTTTCTCAAGCATCTTGATCTGCTCGTGAATATCTTCTTTCAACAAATCAAATGCTTTATGAAGCGCGTGCTCCGCCTCGTGGATTTCTTTTCTCACTCTTTTTCGAAGAGTCGCAAATTTGTGCCACCAATGATACAAGAAATACGCGAGTAAGAGAATAAGCGCAATCAGCGGAACAATCACCGCGAGAAATCCCACTGCCCACGAGCCAACCCGGAGTAATGCTGGCTGCTCCACTGCTATCGTAACCTTTTCGCTCGGCTCGCTTCTCGCGCCTCTTGCGTTTATAACTTCAGCCCATGCCGTATAAATACCGCTTGTTAATCTATCCTCGGCAACAAAAGTAAACTTTCCATCTTTGTCGCTTTTTGCCGAATAACTTTTAGCTTCATCTTTTTCTTGTTGGAGAAAGATGTCGATTTGAGCTTCAGGATACTTTGTTTTGCCCTTGATTGTGAGAATTTCCCCGCTTGCCAACTCTTTCGGATAGTCAATAATAGTTGGCGGCTCTAATGACTCGATGACAAACTCCGCGGAATTCGCCAATGAATTGCCGGCCTTATCTACCGCCTTAGCAATTAAGGTATATCTCCCTGGGCCGAAGGCCGGAGTTTCGTATATGTGATTTCCGTCGTCTCGCCATACTTGCGAACTTTCATTGCCGATTTGAATCTCATAGTAATCAATACCCGATGTTTCGTCACTGGCGTCGAAAATAAATTTAGCTCGCGGATTGGTTAAATCTTGTCGTTCAACTTCGCTGATATCAAAGCGGGTTGGCTTTTCAGTGTCAATTTGAAATCTAAAACGAGAAACACTGCCCCAACCTGCCGCATTCCGCAATCTGACCGAGAAATACCAAATGCCATCAGCCAAATTTGTAATCTCTTTTGAGTTGACTGGCGCGCTATATGTTACCGTAGGGACCGCGGTCGGGATTCTTCCCACAAGCAAGCGGGCGCCGGTAATATCTTTTGACACGCCCCAAATAAATTTTGCATCGCTTAGCGGGTACCACTTGTTTGGGTCTGGGTGAGTGAGCGAACTGATTTCTGGCGCTGCAGGCGTGCCCGCTACCTCTGCCGGAGTAACTATCTCTGGCGCCCCGGGTTGTACTACGCCTATTGAAAAATTGGCGTCTCCCATTCCCGTCAAAATATTTGTTCCTTTGCCGTCGTTTGCCAAAGCCGAACCCGAAGAAAAAGTCAGGGGGGCGTTGCCAGAGTCCTTAGTTCTAAAAGTAATGCTGAGGGATTTGCCGCTTGAGCCGGTAAAACCCGGGTTCAAAACAATGCCTTCAAAATTGACTGTGCCCGCGCTATTAGAAAATGACGGCTCCTGAACCCATAAAGTAAAAATAGAGCCGCTTTTTGAAAGAGAGGTAACTTCCAGCTTGTCGCTTGGGAATGAAATAACACCCGAAGCCGCATTCATCGCCTGATCCGCGCTTGAGACATAAACGCTTACCGTAAATGTAGCGCTGATTGCATGCGTCCCGGAAGAAGGCGAAAAATACAAAGTTGCCGCTTGAGCGGTAGCCGGTAAAATAACAAAAATCGCAAACAGCAGAATGCCGGCAATTAATAAATTTTTTACGCTCTTATGTATTTTTTCCATAAAAACTTTCTAAATGCGTAAGCAGCGGCAAGTCCTACTATAACTATAATCCAGTTCTCATAATTTTCGTACCAACGAAGCGGATTTTTAGGTGAAATTTTCTCTATTCGCGCATTTCCATCTTTATCAATCGCCTTTACAAAAACATAACTTCTCAACTCTTGATCTTGCAGAATATAAGGGCTCTCCGCCTCAACCCATTTTGAAAAGACCAAAATTCTTTGCCGCGTTTCTTTTACTTCGTAGTAAGAAATGCCGGAACCTTTGTCTTGCGTCGCAAAAACCAAAAAGCGTTTGCCCTCAAACGCATCGGGGTCACTTGCAATCTCTGGCATAAATGATTCTGGCGGCTCTGTATCTTTGAGACCAGGAACAAGGGACAAGGAACCAGGGATTTGTTCCGAAATTGAAAATTGAAAATCAGAAACTCGTAACTGTGTCTGCGTTCCTTGACCATCGTTAAGCAAAGCTTTTGCCTGTTGGATCCCAAGCGTTCCTTGCCCCTCTTTTTTAGCTTGGAATACTAAGGAAAATAATAATCCTTTTGTTCCTGTGTATCCGCCCGGGGTGATGCCGGAAAACACAACTTCTCCTTGTTCCTTGTCTCCTGTCCCTTGTCTCTCCCGTGGCCGTTCAATCCAAAAATTAATAATTGAATTTCCGTCGCGTATTTTTTTGAACTCTAAAAGCTCGGCGGGAAATCGCACAATGCCCTCAAGGGCATTAATGTTCTCCTTCTCGGTATTTAAGAAAATGCCGATTTCAAACTCGGTGCCAACCTTAATCTCTTTAATTTCAAAATCATAAAAAATTTCTGCCGCAAAAACAGGCGCGGCCATAAACAATAACGCGGAACTCGCCAGTATCATGACAAAATATTTTTTCAATTTTTGATTCTTGATCATAATTATCCAGTCCAATAAAATGCCATGATACTAAAATCAATCAGATTAATTTTGCCGTCGCCATTTAACGACTCGGTTTCTTTCTGAACGAATGCCGCGCTTAACGGTCGTTTATACCAGTAAGCCGCAATTGAAAAATCAACGAGATTCACTCGGCAATCGCCATTCAAATCCGCTTTTGCTGGACATTTAGTTGGCAATTGAGCGAAAATATTTTTTGTGCCAACCATAAAACTAATGGCTTTACTAAAGGAACTAATCGCGCCGTCGCGAGCCGCTTTGGATTTTGTAAAATGCTGACCCATGTCAAGCGGAGCAGTATCAAAATTGTAAAGATACGCGCCGCTTTTGTCAGCCGCAGTTTTTCCAAAAAACTCATCTTCCGAACTAACAGCAATAGTTATTTCAGCGCTTGGCACGCTCTGCCCAAAAATCGCGATATTATCGCCTCGTTTTACTTCGCTTTTATCAGTCGCGATTGTCGGCGCAATAAAAATGCCGCTCACATAAGTGGTGGCGCCGCTTGTAACGCTTGTAGGAAAAGTCAAAAGAGATGACCTGTTTCCTTTGGAATCCTCGCCATAAATGGCAAAGATATAATTCCCGCCGGAAAGCCCGGAAAGCTTCATTGAAAAAGCGGCATCGCTCCCGGCGATAGCAGTTGCCGCGATTTGGGCGTCCTTTAACAGCGTTACTGTGCTTTTAGGATATGCTCGGCCGGAAAAAACAGCAGCTGTCTCAGACGGTGGCGCGATAAATCCTCCGCCTCCTCCTCCGCCAGAGGGAGGAGGCGGCGCAGTGGTGCACTGCGAAGTATTAAAAGTGCAGTTGGCATTGCAAGTTAAAGTGCCTCCTGAAAAACCTTGACTTGAACAAGTTTGACTATTTAGATTAGAGCCGTCACAGCTCTCGCCGGTTTGAATCACGCCGTCGCCGCATCCCGGAACTGTGCCAGTAATATCAACTGTACCCGAAATAGCAAAAACAGGACGCGTCAACACCGCACCCCTAAAATTTATAAAAATTACAAATAAAATAAGTAGAACTTTCATTCATTTCTTTTGCGTTGCTTTGGCGATAATCCAGCGGTTGTATTTTTTGAGACCCCAGAATCCCAAAAACCCGATAACCGCTAAGATAAGAACAATAATAGTGAGCAGCTGCCACGGAAAGACAAAAAAGCGGTAACCCGCCTCGGCTTTTTTGTAATCGGCCTCGGCCTCGGTAAGTTTGCCGTAAGAAATATTAAGCATTGCCTTATACGGCCCCAAGGCGAAATTGCGCCACTGGTTTTTTACCGCGTCAAAAAAACCACGCTCTTCCTCCGTCGCGATTTCTTTTGGCGACGCGCCGGGCTCTGGCTTGACCTGCCCTTTTTCCTGCCATACCGCCGAAAATTTCCGTATGCTTCCCGGAAGGACATTGCCCTTTGCAGAATTGGCGTCAAGCGTCGCCGAAGTAAATCCAAAAATGTTCTTGATTTTTATCTCTCCCGTCGGCTTTACTCTCTCGTTTCCGTCATTTGAAAATCGGTATGCAAAAGTTATAGGCAAAGAAGTCAAAACCCGCCGCCCCTCTTCAATTTTGAAATCCAAAAGTCCGCCGCCTTCTTTTAATCCGCCGCTAACGCTTAAAAGAATCAATGCACCCAGCTTCCCGCCAATAGATACTTGCCCGCCGCCTTGCGCCGTGGCGGGCGAAACGCTCCACAAAATCGCCGCAAAGTATCCTCCCCCTTCCGTGTTTTGGGGTATTTGTATGGAAAAAGGAATTTCTTTTTGCTCTCCCGCTTTCAAAACAACGCTTTCCTCAACACCGATCCACGAAGCAAGTCCTTTATTGGTTTCGGGCAGAAAATAAGGCGCTCCGGATTCTCCTCGCGCTTCAAAATTCGCAGTGGAAGAATAAAAGGTCTTTGTTTCGTCTTGCTCGTTGAAGAGCTCTATCGTGCCGCGCAAAGTTTGGCCCGGGTCGCCGGAAATTTCCATTCGCACCGGAGAAATGGTTAAAGCAAAAACCGACCCCGCAAAAGGAACTGCCAAGATAAGAAAAAATAAAATTGTCGCGAAAACAACTCTCTTCATAATTCAATACCTTAAACTCTAAACGCTAAACCCTAAACGCGCTAAACATTAGAAGGTTGCTGTCGCGGTATAGGTCAATGTGGTGGTGTAACTCCCTGCTTCCGTGGCTCCAGCGATATTAGCGATGTAAGAAATCGTGCAACTTGTGTTGTTTATTCCAGCGGTGGAACTTATTATCGTCTCGCCGGACACAAACTTGAAATTATCTACGGTGTTATAGCCGGTGGCAGCGGCCGCAATCGGAGGTGTGCCGGAGCATTCCGCGCCCACATTCGGCGTTGCATTATCTTTCGCGTTTATCCCGAACTGCTCGGTTCCGACAGCGCTTAGGGCTGCCGTTGCCATAGCGGTAATCGTATTCGCGCCGGAAGTAAGCGTAGAGCCGGAAAAGGTTAACACCAAACCTGACACGGCATTCGTGGCTAAAGCAACGGTATGCGTGGCGCTCGTCACAGCCGCGCTGGATAGCGTTCCGAACGCGACGGATGTGGCGCCCAAAGAAAACGAGAGTGTTTCTGTAACCGTTCCGCTCACCGCGACCTGGTCGTCAGTCAAAAGATTTACCACAATGTTTCCACTGTCGCCAAATACACCTGCAACGGCTATAGTGTGACTGCCGGTTGCGGCAGAGTTCGTGATCCGGTTTGTGCCGCCTGCGGCATTTGTACCAATTCTAATCCGTGCGCACGCCTGAGTTGCAATTTCTCCAGTCGTAGCATTGGTTGGCGCCGTGTAAGTAATCACTTGACCAGATACAGCCGCGCCCCAAATGTTCGTACCGGCTGTTGCCGCTAATGTTTTTGCGGTTCCAAAAGAAACGCCGCTGCAACTTGTCTGACCGCCAGTGGAAACATCCAAGTCCATATCACCAAAAGCAACCGAGCCCATTGTCCACCCCGAAGGGAATGTAATAGTAATTGTGTCGGTAGCAGCATCTACTCCTGTAGGAGTTCGGAAGATAACTTCATGATTCGCAAGCGTGCTCACTTTCAAGCTGGACAATGTATCGGATTTATTTAGAAGCGCGGCGGCAAGGGCAACTTGCAAAGGCGGCCCGAACAGGATCGCCACAAGCGACAGAATGACTCCTAAACCCACACACTTTTTCAAAAAGTGAGTGGGTAAACTTGTCCCGTTAGACATTTTTGTTGTTTTTCTAAACATATTCGTGTTTGACCCCATTTAGACATTTCCTACTTTTACTTTGTAATTTAGAATGTCTAACGGGGTTCATATTCATTATTATTTATAATTTATTTTTATCGACCTTTATTTTAATTATTTTCACCCGCCCCGCAGTGAACCAAAAGTTCTACTATCGGGGTTCGATCTTTTTTTATAAATCTCTAAATCCTAATTTCTAATCTCTAAACAATTTCAAATCTCAAATATCAAAAACGCCAACAGACTACCCTACGACCCATTAGCAAAAATAATCCAAAAACTTTTCTGGTTACGAGAAAGAGGCAAAATGTCTATTAAATTATTATGTTCGTTTTGTCGCATATTTATCAGATTGTTTATATTATAACAAGAAAATAAAAATCTATCCACAGGCACCTACAATTTAATTATACCACACCGATAGCGCATAGGGGTATAGGGTATAGGGTATAGGGTATAGCGCTTAGCCGTTAGCGTTTGGCGTTTAGCTTACTTATCATAGTATACAACATCTTCTGAATTTCTGTTAACAGGGATTCGGCTTCTGAAAAATCTATATTTAAATAGAGATCTTTCGAAATAATTATTTGAGTTTCTAATTCGGTGGCTGAAGCATCTGCAATGCTTAGAAACTGCACATATTCTCCTAAATTTCTTCGTTTATAACCTTCAGCGATGTTTGATGGGATAGATACTGCGGCTCGTCTCATTTGGCTTGTCAATCCGTAAAGTTCTTCTTTCGGAAATTGTTTGGTTGTTTTATAAACTTCCTTCACTAATTCCAAAGATTTTTTCCAAACCTCCAATTGTTTATACGATTCTATGTACATATTTACTACACCCTAAACGCTACACCTTAAACGCTAAAAAGTTCCCGTCGCAATATAGGTCAAAGTGGTGGTATAACTCCCGGCTTCGGTAGAGGCGGAGATATTGGCGATATACGAGATTGTGCAGGTGGTGTTATTGATTGAGCCGTTGGAGCTTACGATTGTCTCGCCGGACACAAACTTGAAATTATCTACGGTGTTATAGCCGGTGGCAGCGGCCGCAATCGGAGGTGTGCCGGAGCATTCCGCGCCCACATTCGGCGTCACATTGTCTTTCGCGTTGATCCCGAACTGCTCGGTTCCGACAGAGCTTGGGGCTGCCGTTGCCATAGCGGTAATCGTGTTCGCGCCGGAAGTAAGAGTCGCGCCGGAAAAAGTCACTGCCACTCCACTTGTAGCATTGGTTCCTACTATGAAAGTATGCGACCCAATGCTGACAGCTCCCGTTGATAAAGTTCCAAAATTTACAGAATTTGCGTCCAAGCTGAAAGTTAAAGTTTGAGCCGCGGAGAGCGTTGTTCCGCCGGCAATTGCCACGGCTGTTGCCGGTGTCACTGTGCCGGCAGAAACCGTAACTTCGGTTGAGGGATTGGAAATTTCAATTTCTAAGGTCTGCCCGCCGGAAGCTCCGGAGCCAACATCCACTTCCGCATAGACGCATATTTGCGAAACGTCAACCGCCATTGTGCCGGTAACTGTGGCTTTTTCTGAAGCGCTGAATGTGGCAGCGGTGCCAAAAATTGTTTCTGTGCCGTTATAAACACAGCTTGCCGCTGTTTCGTAGCGAAGGCGAAGATTGGAAAGATTTGAATTAGCATTGACGGTTCCCGTATCGGTAACAATAATCTGGGTAACATTGGCGCTTCCGGTGTTGCGCACAAAAGTAAACGCGCCACCCACATAGTTATTGGTGGAAGGAATATTCATACTGGCGGTCTGGGTGCCGGTGGCGCCGACAGTAATAACTCCGGCAACGGCCGCCTCCACCCACCTCACGCTCACCATGGCAAAATCCCAATCGCCAATATCTCCGGCAGTGGTGTCGGTAGAGACAGATGTTCTCCGTCTCAATCTGGCGAGATTATTGACCGTGTCAATGTAGTCCTCTGGGTTGGCTTGGAGTTCAGCCGACTGCCAGGAATCAGTCCAGGTATAGGTGGTAAGGGCGTTGGTCGTTCCAAGGGTAGCTGACCAGCCGCCAGTGGTATTGGCAACAGCGCCGTAGTCCCGGGCGTTCAGGGCAATGGTTTCTGTGGTCACATTACTCCTCCAGCGCGTTGCCCAGTGAAGGCCGGTGACCGCCATGCCGGAAGAAATCGTTACCGGAAAAGAAAGATTGGCCGCCTGGCCGGCTTCAGCGTCAGTGGCGTTGTCATCGTCCAAAGCCCAGCGGGTGCTGGGATATTCCAGAGCTGAAGTGATTTGCCAGGTGGTAGTGTTGGCAGTGGAGCCTGTTTCCACGTCAGCCACGGTTCTGGTGTTGGCGCAGTTGGTCGCAGTGCCAGTGCCCATGGAAATCTCGCATAAAGACGAATCAGCATTGGTTGAGCCAACCATCAGATACAAGCGGTCAAGCTGGAAAGTGTTGGTGTCTAAGACAGCGGTGTTGAAGCGGACTCGCACTTCGCCGCTGGAAATGTAATTAGTGAGCGTCACATTATTTTTGGCGTAGGCGTAGGGCGTGTCCGTGGTGCAAGCCGAGCCGGTCACCAAAGCCGTGTTCAGTTGTTCCCAGGCCGCAGTGGTGAAATTGTAAATCCAGACATTGAAAGTGAGAGTAGTGGCTAAGACGCAGATTTCAGGTTTGACCACAATAGTATTGGCGCCGGTGTAGGTTTTGACATTGGTAAAGGAAAAATAGACATTAAGAGGGTTGGTGGCGGTGTTGGTGATGGAGAGTTTGTTGCCGTCAGAAGCGCCGACGCCGATCATATCCGAGACAAAGGCGGTGGTGGCGCCGGCAAAGGGGGTGATTTTGGTAAAAGAAGAAGGTTCATACACCGGGTCAATGGCCAGTTCAATTCTCGCTTCATCCATATTGTGCTGGACAACGGAAGACACCGTGGAAAAAACCCTGATAAGCACCCGTTTGGTAGCGTCGGTTTTGATGAAGTTGGCAATGGGCGTGGAGACGACCGTGCCCGGAGAAGTGGTTCTGTCCCAGAAATAGCCGTCGTAGATTTCAATGCTGGTGGTGGTGTCGGTGGTTTGGGTGAGATCAACTTTGCGCATGTTCAGAGTGCGCCAGCCGCCGGTGGTGCAGTTGCCGCTGGCCGCGGCGTCAACCAAAGTGGAAGAAACCCAGTCGCAGATTTGATAGCGAAAGGCGTCGGCCGTGGTCACATTGGCGGATTCAAGAGTGATGAGCATTTTGTTGGCGCCGTATTGGTTCACGCCGTCAAAAAATATTTGCCTGTCCATGCCAGCAGGGCTCGTGGTTCTGGTAACCGACCAGTAGCGGCCGTCATTGCCTGACAGACCCCGCCAGGTTGAGATGTTGGTCAGAGAGGCGGTAACTTCGGCGCCCACCACCAGCTGACCGCCGGTGGGGGTGTATTGGGAAATGAGCGTAACGCGAGCCGGTTCTTCCACCCACCTAATACTCACCATGGCAAAATCCCAATCGCCAATATCTCCGGCAGTGGTGTCGGTAGAGACAGATGTTCTCCGTCTCAATCTGGCGAGATTATTGACCGTGTCAATGTAGTCCTCTGGGTTGGCTTGGAGTTCAGCCGACTGCCAGGAATCAGTCCAGGTATAGGTGGTAAGGGCGTTGGTCGTTCCAAGGGTAGCTGACCAGCCGCCAGTGGTATTGGCAACAGCGCCGTAGTCCCGGGCGTTCAGGGCAATGGTTTCTGTGGTCACATTACTCCTCCAGCGCGTTGCCCAGTGAAGGCCGGTGACCGCCATGCCGGAAGAAATCGTTACCGGAAAAGAAAGATTGGCCGCCTGGCCGGCTTCAGCGTCAGTGGCGTTGTCATCGTCCAAAGCCCAGCGGGTGCTGGGATATTCCAGAGCTGAAGTGATTTGCCAGGTGGTAGTGTTGGCAGTGGAGCCTGTTTCCACGTCAGCCACGGTTCTGGTGTTGGCGCAGTTGGTCGCAGTGCCAGTGCCCATGGAAATCTCGCATAAAGACGAATCAGCATTGGTTGAGCCAACCATCAGATACAAGCGGTCAAGCTGGAAAGTGTTGGTGTCTAAGACAGCGGTGTTGAAGCGGACTCGCACTTCGCCGCTGGAAATGTAATTAGTGAGCGTCACATTATTTTTGGCGTAGGCGTAGGGCGTGTCCGTGGTGCAAGCCGAGCCGGTCACCAAAGCCGTGTTCAGTTGTTCCCAGGCCGCAGTGGTGAAATTGTAAATCCAGACATTGAAAGTGAGAGTAGTGGCTAAGACGCAGATTTCAGGTTTGACCACAATAGTATTGGCGCCGGTGTAGGTTTTGACATTGGTAAAGGAAAAATAGACATTAAGAGGGTTGGTGGCGGTGTTGGTGATGGAGAGTTTGTTGCCGTCAGAAGCGCCGACGCCGATCATATCCGAGACAAAGGCGGTGGTGGCGCCGGCAAAGGGGGTGATTTTGGTAAAAGAAGAAGGTTCATACACCGGGTCAATGGCCAGTTCAATTCTCGCTTCATCCATATTGTGCTGGACAACGGAAGACACCGTGGAAAAAACCCTGATAAGCACCCGTTTGGTAGCGTCGGTTTTGATGAAGTTGGCAATGGGCGTGGAGACGACCGTGCCCGGAGAAGTGGTTCTGTCCCAGAAATAGCCGTCGTAGATTTCAATGCTGGTGGTGGTGTCGGTGGTTTGGGTGAGATCAACTTTGCGCATGTTCAGAGTGCGCCAGCCGCCGGTGGTGCAGTTGCCGCTGGCCGCGGCGTCAACCAAAGTGGAAGAAACCCAGTCGCAGATTTGATAGCGAAAGGCGTCGGCCGTGGTCACATTGGCGGATTCAAGAGTGATGAGCATTTTGTTGGCGCCGTATTGGTTCACGCCGTCAAAAAATATTTGCCTGTCCATGCCAGCAGGGCTCGTGGTTCTGGTAACCGACCAGTAGCGGCCGTCATTGCCTGACAGACCCCGCCAGGTTGAGATGTTGGTCAGAGAGGCGGTAACTTCGGCGCCCACCACCAGCTGACCGCCGGTGGGGGTGTATTGATAGACCGCTCTGGCTTCTTTTGGCTTAATGGCTTCTTTAATCGGTTCGGGAATTTGTTCCGACAAAAAAGACGGGAGTAAATCAAAAACGCCCGAAGTGATTATTATCAGCGCGAGAATTAAAAAAGGGGTGATTTTTTTAGAAACTAATTTCATTTATTTGAGGAATAATCGTAATGTTGTCGTTCTGAATCGCTAAAATATATTTTTGGGAATTAAACTCAATAACCGTGTCTCCCGTCGGTTCAATGCTTTGAGAATAATTTTCCTGACTCAAAGTATTAAGCCAAACTACCGCTCTCTCGTCAGGAGAAAGCCAGAAAATAACATTATCTTGAAAACCGATGGGAGAGTTTTCCGATATCGTCTCCTCGTTAGCGATTTTTTGCCAATTTTCTTTTGCTAAATCGCCTATCCATAATTCCGCCTTTGAATTTCGCGAAATGGCAGCAACGCGAACATCGCCGTAAATTTTCTCTTTAAGAATTTTATCTCCGCCGTTTTCGGTCTCTGCCGTCTCTGTTAAATCATTTTCTCCAAAAAGCAAATCAAAAACAGCGCCAAAAAGATTTAATAAAAGACTCTGTTTTTTTATTGGTTCTTCTGGAAGAGGAATTTCTTCGGCGGTTGTTGAAGCTGTTTCCGAAGTTGTCGTGGCGGTTTCGGTGATTATTGAAGTTGTCGCGATTTCTTCGGCAAAAACTTCAATCGGAATTTCCGGCGGGAAATTGAAAATCCGCGGGAAGTCTGAAAAAATCCAGCTTATTGCCAAAACAAAAATCAGCAAGAATTTCGTCATTTTCGGTATTTTAGTTTTCCACAGCTTGGCTCTTGACATAGTTTATGGGTTTGATATACTGGCAATATCACGACAAAAGGGGTTCTCTAAGGGTTTTGTCCCGACGAGAGCCCTTTTCATTTCCACGATACTCTAATTTTTCTTTAAGCGGATTCATAAAATCAAAAATGTTTTGATTTGGCGTACTGACTTCCATCCAATCTTTTTGATGCATGAGATTAAGATTGTTGCTGTCCATAAACGCAAAGCTGTTTTCTTTTGAAATCATGTTCTATTGAAAATGTCACACCTCTCTCCACTGCGCGGAGGGATTTTTTGTTTAATTTAAACTCTGCCTTTCACAAATTGGCTAAACACACCCTCCTTCATTCATTATATCAAGTTGATTGAAATAATAAAAGACTAAAAATTAAAAAAGAGATGATTTTTTAATTTACCAAAAATTGGTATAATTAATTCACGATTTAATAACCTAAGCTCTGCGGAATTTTTCTGCCGAGCATGGTCGCAAATCGCAGTGAGCAAAGACCCCGTCATCAGGGTCGCTCGATGCGTCATGCGGGGAAACTCGCGCGTGAGCCTTCGGGCTCTACCTGGTAGCGAGTTTTTTGCTTTCTGGGTGGAGTGGATAACCAGATTTGCGAAGGCTTGCCACTGAAGGTAACCTCACCCCGCTATGCATAAAAAGCAATTAGAAAAACATATAAATCAGGACGACTACTTCGGCACTCTGGCGACTGTGCTTAATATGGCGCGTCAAACTCCTGCAAAGATTAAAGAAAGATTTGATGTGTCTGCGAGGGAACTACAAAATCGCCAAAAAATAATTTGCCGTCTTTTTTAATTATCAACTTTGATGGTATAATGGTATATGAAATATGAAAATTGCAATATGAACAGAAAATCAAAACAACTCGTTATTTGGGCGATTATCGAACTTCTCGCGGTGGGCGGTATTTGGGAGATGCGCGATCTCCCTTTTGAAGCCCAAGCCGATTGGGCGGATTTGAGAGATGCCAAAGGTAAAAAAACTACAGTTAGAGATTATTTTATTTTATAAAACGAACGGGATTGCTTAATCCTAAATTCGATATCAAAAAGTTCAGCGAGGATTTTGACTCCAAAGAGATAAAAGAGAAGGTTGACAATGATTATAGAAGCGGCCTTCGTTTGGGAGTAAATGCCACTCCAACCTTTTTCCTTAATGGACAAAAACTGCAGAACCCCAGAAGCTACGAAGAATTCAAAGAGCTTATCCAAGTAAAAACGCTCAACATCGGCTGGAACGAATGGCGGCATTTCTGGACGCTATGGAATCACGAATATGAATGAAAGACCACCAAGCCGGAGGATTATATCTGGAAAGGCAAGGAGCCTGGAATGCCGCAACAAAGTGAGATCCCTTCTCCATGTGGCGAGGGGGAATTGATCTGTTAAAAATCTCCGCTGGTCGAGGAGATATATATAAATAAAATAAGAAATCAATTATGAACACAAAACTCAAAAACTATTTGGGCACCGCAATTACCGCGGCGCTGTTCCTTTTTGTTGTCGCGAGCTTCTGGTATGTCGGCTCCTATTCAAAATCTGTCGCGCCGAATAGAATTTTTGCCGCCAGTGGCGAGGGCAAAGCAGTGGCAGTGCCTGATATCGCTCGGCTCTCATTCGGCGTAATCACCGAAGGCGGGAAGAACCTCGCCGATCTTCAGAAAGAAAACACGGAGAAAGCAAACCACATCATTGTCTACCTTAAAGAGGGGGGCGTTGACGAAAAAGATATCAATACGGAGTCCTATAATATCTCGCCGCGCTACCAGTATTTCTCCTGCCCGCCGCCTCGCGATAAAGAAGAAGCTGTGCCCTGTCCGCCCTCGGAAATTGTCGGCTACTCCATTAATCAGAGCATCGCGGTAAAGATCAGAGATTTGAATAAGACCGGCGATATTCTCACCGGCGTGGTGAAACGAGGCGCGATATCTGTCTCTGGCCCCACTTTTGCCGTTGATGATCCCACCGAATTGCAGAACAAAGCAAGAGCAGAAGCCATTGCCAAAGCGCAAGAAAAAGCCAAAGCGGTCGCCAAAGCCGGCGGATTTCGTTTGGGCAAACTTATTTCCATCAGCGAAGGAGTAAGTTTCCTTCCCCCCACACCTGCGCCATTTGAGCGTTTTGCCGTTGGCAAAAGCGGTGATTTTGGCGGCAGCCCGGCGATCGAACCCGGCTCTCAAGAGATTCGCGTCAATATGACGCTTACCTATGAAATTAAATAATATCCGTTTTCGCAGACGACATCCGTGGCCACCTTCTCGTTGCCGTCGTTTGTGACGGTGACTTCCACGTAGGTGATGATGCTTTTGTCCACCTGCCACGGATTGGACTCGGAAACCTTGGCCGAGATGTTGAGGCCGGAGTTCATCCGTTCATCTTTGGGAATCTGCTGGATTGTCGAAGCGCATCCGATAAAAAGAATCATGGCGATGATGATGATTGTTTTCATTTTACGTTTCTCCTTTGTTAGATGTTTTCGGGGTCGGTGTAGCACGCGGCTAATTCCGGCGCCAACCAAATGTTGTTTACCCCTGTGACCATGCGGATCAATTCGGCGGAAAAAATTTTGAGGTTCGGCGCCGTGATGATGACGTTCTCGTCTTGAATCGTTGCCCGGCAGTTGCATGGGCAAGGACAGTCCTTGTTAGGCAAAATTTGTCAAATATTTATCCACAGCCCCGCCGCTTATAACATTTTTAATCTTCAATTCCTATCTACAGGAATTATTTTACTTCTAACCAATAATGCCTAATCAATTTGCCCTTATATTTTACTCTCTCTTTCAGAATTCCACCATTCGCTTCAATGATTTTCCATGAGCCGACATTATCATCATCGCATGTCATAAAAACTTTTTTGAAGCCCATCTTTTTCGCTTTCAATAAACCTAGTTTCAGAATCTTTGTTCCATATCCTTTTTCGCGTTCCGATGGTCTAATGGCATAACCTATGTGTCCACCAACCTTTTTAAGGTTTTTATTCAAGCGATGTCTTATAGACAAACGTCCGATAAATTCTTTACCATCCATCAACCAGTAAGTAGTCATAGGAACAAATCCTTTGAGAATATTTTTTCTTTCATCATTCTTGAATTTCTGGATAAACGCAGGAAAATTTTTCCTTAAATCATCTAATTTTAATTCTTTGTGTCGTCCCTCTTTCTGAAATTCTCTTTCAGCATTTAGATATGTTGCTTTATATTTTGTAGATGGTTTAGTTAATTTAATCATATCTTTATTCCAATTCCTACTTCCCGTGGCACCTTTTGATCTTCAATAACCTACCGCAGGAGTTTCAACAACACCTTCTCTGCTTCATTGGAATCAGCGAAAGTTTTGAATCCATATTTTTCAGCTTCCAGTTTATATCTTGGTCGTTCACAATTCCAGAATGCTTCGGCTTCTTTGATCTGTAATTCTTCTGTATTTCCCCATCGAGGATCTTGTTTATTACTCTCTAAAATTTTCTCCAAAGATTCACCAAGTAGAATTATCCCCTGAAAGTTCAAATCTTGATGCGCGAGGTGTGGCAATATATTCACTCCTTCAAAAATTGCACTCATTCCAGATTTTTGAATTTCTTTAATCCTTTCTAAAATAGTAGGCCAAAACGCTTCTGATTGTTTCTTTAGGTTTTCCCATTGTTGGTCACAACTCGTCGTGCACCAATATTCTTTTTCATCTTGATTCCAGTAAAAATCTATCCATTTTTTCAATTCTGGATCGTCTTTCATCTCCTCGCGCCAGTCGTCAATACAAATGTGCTTTATGCCAGTCTCTTTTGCGATTTTTCTGGCAAGATAACTTTTGCCTGACGCTGGTATTCCGCTAATAAATGTGTATTTCATAGATTTCTACGCCCCATGACACCTTTTATATTTCTTCCCTGATCCGCACGGGCAGGGGTCATTGCGGCCGATTTTCGTTGATTGACGCGGGCTAAAGCCCGCGGCTACATTGGACCCTGCTCCGCTCGCTCCGCCTTTCTCCGGCGCGCTAACCGAAACGCCTTGCCTTTCCAGTAGCGATTTCGTCGGCGGCGCGGCCATGTCTCGCCGACCTGTCCGCCGAAGCCCGAAGGGCGAAGGCGGAAGCCCGGCGGAGGCGGATTGAACTCCGACCCCGTTTGCCGCAACAGGGTAAATTTTGAAAATATTGTAAACAATCTGCTTTTCTATCAATTCCAGCAACTCCGCGAACATTCGGTACGCCTCTCTTTTATATTCAACAAGCGGGTCGCGCTGGCCGTAGCCGCGAAGCCCGATGCCGGTTTTTAAGGCGTCCATCGCCTCTAAATGCTCAACCCAAAGCATGTCAATCGCCCGAAGGGAAACGCCTTTTTCAACTTCTCTTATAAACTTCGGATTGCCCGTCGCCTCTTCAATTCTTTTTTCAAGCGTTTCATATTCTTTTTGAGCCAAGGACATTAAATAAACAATGATTTTTGTCCGCGCTTCCGCCTTCGTTTCGCCATTGGCGAAACTACGGCGTGACAGGTCCGCGCCTTCTTTTAAATCATCCATCCTCCGTCTCGCCTCTACAGGAATCGAAAAAATTGTCCCGACTGACTCGTAAATTTCTTCAAGATTCCAATCTTTTTCATCGGATGAGGCGGTGTGAAATAGCGTGATTTTTTCGATTCCCCCCTCAACCATTTCCAAAATTTTTTTTCTATAACCTTCACTAAACAAAATTTCGCGCCGCTTTTTGTAAATCGTTTCGCGATGTTTATTCAAAACATCGTCGTATTCCAAAAGATATTTTCTAATGTCAAAATTATGCCCTTCCACTTTTTTCTGCGCCGATTCAATTGACCGCGAAATTATTTTGTTTTCAATCGACATATCCTCCGGCACTCCCAGCGTTTCCATAATTTTTTTGAGACGGTCGCCGCCGAAAATCCTCATCAAATCGTCTTCAACTGAAACAAAAAACTGCGTTTCGCCCGAGTCGCCCTGCCTGCCGCCTCTGCCGCGCAATTGATTGTCAATTCGGCGCGACTCGTGCCGTTCGGTGCCCAAAACAAAAAGCCCGCCCAAGCGCTTCACCTCTTCCGCTTCTTCTTGAATCGGCGGATTGCCGCCCAAAATAATGTCAACGCCGCGTCCGGCCATATTGGTGGCAATGGTCACCGCCCCTTTGCGACCGGCTTGAGCGATAATTTCCGCTTCGCGTTCGTGATTTTTGGCGTTTAAAATGTTGTGAGGAACGCCTTCGCGCGACAGCATTTCTCCCAAAATTTCATTTTTTTCAATTGAAATGGTGCCGACCAAAACCGGCTGACCGCGCTCATGCCTTTCTTTGATTTCCCCGACCACCGCCTTGAATTTACCGCTCTCGGTTTTATAAATCCTGTCGGGCAAATCGCGGCGAATCATCGGTTTGTTTGTCGGGCACTGCACGACTTCAAGATTGTAAATTTTGGCGAATTCCTCGGCTTCGGTCGCCGCGGTGCCGGTCATGCCGCTCAATTTTTTGTAAAGGCGGAAATAATTCTGGAAAGTGATGGTGGCAAGCGTTTGGCTTTCGCGCTGGATTTTCACGCCTTCTTTTGCCTCAATCGCCTGATGCAAACCTTCGCTGTAACGGCGGCCAAACATCAAACGTCCGGTAAACTCGTCAACAATTACCACTTCGCCCTCGCGCACCACATAATCCTTGTCTTTTTTAAAAAGAACTTCGGCCTTGAGCGCCTGCTCAATATGATGCGCCAATTTTATGCCGCCTTCAGTGTAAATATTTTCAACGCCTAACCATTTTTCCATTTTGGAAATGCCTTCTTGCGTCAGGGTCGCGGCGCGCATTTTTTCGTCAACATTGTAGTCCTCGTTTTCTTTTAAACGCTTGACCAATTCGGCAAAGCGATAATAAAGTTCTCCCGACTCTTCGGCCGGCGCGGAAATAATAAGCGGCGTGCGGGCTTCATCAATTAAAATTGAATCAACTTCATCGACAATGGCGAAATTCAATTCGCGCTCCGACGCTTCCATCGGAGCCTCGCCCCCTGACATACCGTCGGGGCATCGGGGTTGAACCATTTGGCTTGGCGCGACGGCCATATTGTCGCGCAAAAAATCAAAGCCGAATTCGTTATTGGTGCCGTATAAAATGTCGGCTTGATACGCCTCGCGGCGGGAAACCGGACGCAGATAAGATTGCTCTATTTTGAAAACGCCTTTGGTGTCCCTTGCTTCGTCGCGAACCGAACCTTGGTCGTTCGGATTTTGGATTTCTTCTATATAATTCGGGTCATATAAAAACGCGGACTCGTGATTGATACAACTAACCGATAATCCTAAGGCATAATATATCTGCCCCATCCAAACCGAATCGCGTTTTGCCAAATAATCATTGACTGTAACAAGATGAACTCCTTTGCCCGACAAAGCGTTTAAATAAACCGCCAGCGTCGCGGTTAATGTTTTACCTTCGCCGGTTTTCATTTCGGCGATTTGTCCGCGATGGAGCACGACGCCGCCGATAAGTTGAACGTCAAAATGCCTTTGCCCCAGCGTTCTTTTGGCCGCCTCTCTGCAAGCGGCAAACGCTTCAGGAAGAATGTCATCAAGCGTTTTGCCCTTCTCTAAAAGCAGACGGAATTCCGCCGTTTTATTTTTCAATTCTTCGTCGCTTAATTTTTCAAATTCGGGTTCTAAAAAATTAATGCGCTCTATTACAGGTTGCGTGTTATCAATGATTCTCTGGTTCGGGTCACCAAATATTTTTTTCCAAAAACTCATAAATTAAAATTACTCTTCGAGATGTCTTCTTGAAACGTCTATTTCTCCTTCTGTTAGCGCCGCAGGGTCCAATTTTATCATTTTATTCCCAATTCTCGCCCCTCTTTTTAACTTTGCCGCCATTTTTTCTTTGTATTCTTTAATCTGTAATTGAAGTTCGTCCTTTAATTTATTGACTGCCGTCCGCAAATCTTCGGCGCTTGCCTCGGCGCGCAAAATTTTTCCCAGCAGGCGGATGTCGGTTTCGGCGCGAAAAAACGGGCCTTTTTGATGATGCTTGGTGGTTTTGCCGACCTCAACCCGGCACTCTGCCGCGCCTTTTTCGTCTAACCTCTTGATAAATTTGTCCAGAGAACCGATTTTTCTTGCCACCCATTCATCAATTGAGGGAGTGAGTTTAAAATTAGTGGCCTTGATAATTATCTTCATATTTAACCCCGATGCCAATATACAAATGCATACTAATGCTACTAATACTAAATTCGTATAATTTAGTATTCCATTAGTATATTTACATCGATGTTCTCTTGATATTTAATCGTTTATACAATTCTTGAATGAACTGCTGTCGTTGTTCTGAATCAGAAACTTCCCGCCTGATGCGGGCTTTCTCTTTGCGGATATATTTTCGCAAACCCCTGCTGATTTTCATAGAGATACGAATTACGAATTTCACCCGCCCAGGTTTTTTGACAGCGGAACAGATTTTCAGTGGTTTGTTTTTTGCTGTCAATGGCGCGAAAACCTTTCAACAAATCGTTGTCAAAAAATCTGGGCGCGCAAGCGAATATACGAACTCGTCTTATTTTTATCTTACCAATTTTAAACAACTTTGTCCACCCCGTTAGACAAACCGTGACATCAAAACCCCCTCTATCTCTCCCTGTCCCTTCACTCGCGTGCGAGTGAGGGATAGGGAGAGTAAGTAGGGGTTGCCCCTAGAAAAAGTGGGGGCATTGATAAACTTTTTGTCTTGT
>DYHP01000049.1 GCA_020724105.1 Candidatus Methylomirabilis sp.
AGACGAAGTCGAGGCGAGGCTTTCGAAGAAAACCGAAGAATTCGGGGGCGAGCCAAAAAATTTATTTTTTTTATTTGGTTATTTTATTTGGTTACTGTAGTTCACAAGCTTCACATGACCATGATTATCGTTTCCTGAAAAATACTTTATAGATGCTAATTATAATTACTTAAATCCGACGGCCTTCTTATTTAATAATCCTTGAGTTTGGTTATTCCTTCGTGCTCCCCCATGCGTTCCAGCGCCTTTGCCTCAATTTGGCGGATGCGTTCGCGGGTTACGCCGAATTCTTTGCCCACTTCTTCCAAGGTGTGCGCCACGCCGTCGGCAAGACCGAATCTCATTTCAAGAATTTTTTGTTCTCTTGGCGCCAAATCTTTGATGATTTCCATTACGTAATCGCGCAAAAGTTGCAAAGAAGCCGAGCGCGACGGCGACATTGTTTTCACGTCTTCTATAAAATCTTCCAGTTTTGAATCTTCCTCGTCTTCGCCGACCGACGTTTCAAGCGAAATTGAATCTTGCGAAACCTGAATCAAGTTGCGGACTTTTTCCACGTCCTCGCTCATTTCGGAAGCGATTTCCTCGGGCAGAGGTTCGCGGCCAAGGTCCTGGATTAGTTGGCGTTCTATTTGCTGGAAGCGGTTTAACGTTTCAACTACGTGCACGGGAATGCGGATGGTGCGCGACTGGTCGGCCAAGGCACGGGTAATCGCCTGGCGAATCCACCAAGTGGCGTAAGTTGAAAATTTGTAGCCCTTGCGGTATTCGAATTTCTTGATGGCGCGGAAGAGCCCTATGTTTCCTTCCTGAATCAAATCCAAAAGCGATAAACTTTTGCCCACGAATTTTTTGGCAATGGAAACGACGAGGCGCAAGTTGGCTTCAACCAGTTTTTTGTCTGCTTCCTTATCCCCTCTTTCTTTTCTTTTCGCCAAAGCGATTTCTTCCTCGGCCGAAAGCAAAGGGATTTTGCCAATTTCGCGCAAATACATTTGTATTGAATCGGCGGAAAGTTCGGGGATGCCCGCCACTAAGTAACCTTCGCCGCCTTCCCGCGCTTCTTTTCCCGGCGTAATGATTTCCGACGGTTTGATTTTGGATTCTTCGCGGACTCCCAACAATTCTTCTTTCGTTTCAATCACGCTGCAGCCCATTTTGTCCAGCACATCCAAAAATTCTTCGTAAAGAGGAAGATAATCTTCCAAGTTCGGAAAAATGTGTAAGATTTCGGTTTCCGTGACAAAACTGCGGCGGCGCGTTTTGGTCAAAAGATTATCAATCTGTTCTTTAGTGGGAGGCGGAAGTTTTTCAATTTTTTCAGCAACTCTTTTCGCCTTTCTGCGTTTTTTGGGGGGTTTAACTTTTTTCGGGATTTTCTTGAAAGATTTTCTTGTCCGTTTTCCTCGAGATATCTTTCCCTTCAATGCCAATTTTCTGGATTTTTTAAATCCCTTTTTTGTTTTCTTTAATGATTTTTTCGCAGATAATTTCTTTTTCGTTTTTCGTCTCATACTTCTATCCGATGAGAGAATTAAATTCGTCTAACAATTTTTTTAACAATTCTTTGTCGCCCGATTTTTCGGTTTGTTTTATTTTTTCACCCAATTCGCCGCGTTTTGCCAAAATAAAATAATAATGCAGTTCGTCTGCCGTTTTCACCACGTCTTTATCCAATTCTTTTTCAGCAAGTAAATCAAATTCTTTTTCACCAAAAAGGGCTAATTTATCAAGAAGTTTGGCGTATTCTCCTCTGCCTGCGCAGGCAGGCGAAAACCTGCCTTCAGCCAAAAACGCTTTAAATCCTGAAAAATCCAGCGTCTTATTTTTATTATAATATTCGGCAAATTGATTGTAAAGCGTTTGATAGTAATCTTTTGAAAATATCTCGGGTTTGAGCCGCTGGAAAATAAAATTGAATTTATCGGGTTTGTATAAAATCAGGGCAAGCATCCGTTCGGACAGCAGGTCGTGGCGCGTGTTTCCCGCAATTAAATTGGCGCGCCGTTCGTCTTTACCGCCTTCGCCGAGTCTTCGGCGGTCAAATTGCGGTTTTGGGAGAGATTTTTTCACTCGTTTCAGTTCGTCGAAAAGAATATCTTCTTTTACTCCGGAAATATTGCTTAAAACATGGATAAAATGCCCTTGTTTTACGACATTTTGGAGTTTGGAAATTTCGAAAATCAAGGAGCTCACTGCTTTTGATTTCTCGTCAAGCGACAAATTTTTTTTTTCAGCCAGCTGCTGACCCCGACTTATTGCGTCGGGGGAAAGCAGATATTTGTCAAAATAATAATCCATCACGTCCTTTGCTTCGGCAATCGCTTTTTCCCACGTCGACCCGCCTTCGCCGGGCTTCGACGAGGCAAGTTTGTCTTTTCTGATGCATTCGTCTGGATCTTTTCCGCAACCTTCGGGAATTTGGATGATTTTTACGGTAAATCCTTTTTCCAAGGCCAGGTCTATACCTCGCTTTGCGGCGATTTCGCCCGCCGGATCGATGTCAAACGAAAGATATAAATTTTCCGTGTGCCGTTTGATTAAATCCAATTGCCCTTCGGTCAAGGCCGTGCCCGACGAAGCGACAACGTTTTTCCAACCAAACTGGTGACAGGCGATTACATCCATATTGCCTTCCACGACAATCGCGAACCCTTTTTCCTTGATTTCCGCTTTCGCTTTGTCTAAGCCGTAAAGAATCCTGCTTTTGTCGTAAAGCGCGGTTTGCGGCGTGTTGACGTATTTTCCGCCCGCTTTGGGGTCGTTTTCCGCCGAAGGCAGAATTCGGCTCGTAAAGCCAACCACATTTTTATAAATGTCGTTTATGGGAAACATTATGCGGTTTCTGAACCTGTCGTAATGGGTCATCTTGCCTTCTTTTTGGGCAAGAAGTCCGGTCAAGGCAATTTCTGATTCGGCGAAACCTTTGGTTTTCAAAAAATTCAAAATGGCGTCCCAGGAATCCGGCGCCAGTCCAAGTTCAAACGCCACCACGGTTTCTTTGTCCAAGCCGCGCTTTTTGAGGTACTCTCTCGCTTCGCTGCCGGCTTCGGTAAAAAGATATTTGTGGTAAAAATCGGCCGCCAGAACAAGAATTTCTTTGAGGCGTCCCGCGCGGGTTTCCGTTTGCGTTTCGCGGACTTCGAGTTTTACGCCGGCTTTTTGCGCCAGAATTTTAAGCGCCTCGCCGAATTCCACGCCTTCAAATTTTTCCACAAAAGTAAAAATGTCGCCTCCCTCGTTGCAGCCGAAACAATGCCAAATCTGTTTTTCGGGCGAAACATAAAAAGAAGGCGTTTTTTCGTGGTGAAACGGACAAGTCGCCTTGTAAGAAGTCCCCGCTTTTTTGAGTTGGATGTAATCCCCTACCACTTCCGCGACATCCAGTTTGCTTTTGATTTCGTCAACTTGGCTGGTCATATTATTGTAAGTATAATCTTATTTTAGATAAAGGTCAAAGCGCACCCTTCGATTTTCGTTGGTATCATGGTAGATACCATGATACTAAAAGAAAAAGCGGGATGATAAAAAATAATAAAATCGGAGTTTGTTATTTTGCTTGTCTAATTTTATTTATGGCATTTTTGTAACCATTACGGCCGAAATTCAACAATCTTTCTACGCGCGCTATCGTGTTTCGGCTCACGCGTAACAAGTCAACAATTTCGTCGTATGTTTTCTCCTCCTCCAGCAGTTCCGCTATTTTGAAACGTCTGACAATCATCAATCTTTCGCCGCGATTTAACAAATCTTTTAAAAAATATTTTTTCTCTCTCGCGGTTTTCAATTCCTGTAAAACTTCGCAAAGGTCCCCCAGCAATCTATCCTGCTCGTCAATAGAGAATCTTTTGTGCACATATTGAGTCATAAAATTAAAAAGATTTTAAGAATTATCATAGTATCATGATAGATACCATGATACTACAAATAACAATTTAAC
>DYHP01000018.1 GCA_020724105.1 Candidatus Methylomirabilis sp.
CATAAAAACATAAAAAACCAAAAATCAAAAACCAAAGACCAAGGATTAAAAACAAAGATACAAAAATATAAGAATAACTATTTTAATTCCCAATTTCCTCCGACAACGTCGAGAGTCCTCGACAAAGTCGGGACAATTACCAATTTCTAACAAAATGTCTAAATTCTATAAATCCAAAATCCAAAGCTCAAATTGACAGCCCTGCTGTCATTCTGAGTCCCGACTTGTCGGGACGAAGAATCTCGCGGGAACGCAGTGACCCGCGAATTATTACGCGGTCGTCCCGACAAGTCGGGACTCCCGCGAGATCCTTCCCCCGACTTTCGTCTGGGTCAGGATGACGCGCTGTGTCATTTGGATTTTGACATTTGGATTTTTATTGGGAATTGGATATTGGGTATTGGAAATTTTTTGCGTTTTTATGTTTTTGTTTTTATTTTTTTATCTTTGATTTTTCATTTTGAACGAAGTGATTTATTTGATGGTTTTAACCCAATCAATAATTTTTTGTATAGCGGTATCGTCATTATCCTCCACATAAACAAACCCGTCTCTGTCCTGAAATTGCGTAAAGTAATGACGAAGTTTATCTAAAAATTCGTCGGAGTCCTCATTTTTGAATATTATATCACGATTTGTTCTGGTTGCTTCGCCTCGCCTTTTTCCCAGCCTACTTTTTATTATTTCAAGAGGCGGATTAAGAATTATGGCATGAGGGCGAAAAGTAAAATTGCTAATCACGAAATTAAGTTTTTGAAATTGGTCTTCTGTAATCCATTTCAACTCATGGTAGGCGTTAATGTAGGACTCGGAATCGTAGATAGTCCTGTTTGTTAGAATAACCTTCCCCGGATTTTCTTTTGCTAACTTTTGGGCGTAGCCAGCGATGAAAAAACGATGATAAGTGCGTAACAGGCTCCGCTCAAAATGAGAAAGCGCGGAAATGCTCGGAAAATCAACCGTAAAATCAATATCAAAATTATTCTCCAAAAACAAATCGGTACGCTTTAATTTTTCTATAAGCGTTGATTTTCCTCCACCGTGCGGGCCGGAAATAAATACTGGTGGATATGTTTTCTTCATATTTCTGGGCTTGCTTTTTTTACAAATTCAAATTTTCGTTCTACGGATGGTCGTAACATTTTCGGAAAACAGCTATAAATGTGTTGAGATAAATCCTGAACGCCAGCGATAACTTGTTTTTCCGCGCCCCGCCTTTTATTTCTAAGGGGTGGCAAATAGCCGGCGTATTCTATTTCTAACTGCTTTTGGATTTTGTTTCTACTTCTACAAAAAGTCACAGCAACCGCGTAAATTCTTCCATCGTTGGCATCGAAAACAAAATCTTTAACTCGATTTTTTACCATTTCGCCAATGTGAACTAAGGACGATTTTTCTTTTAAAAATTTATCAAGCTTAACTAAGCGATAATTATGTCTTTTGAAACGATGACTCACTTTTTTGCTCAACTTAGAGAAATTGTCCTTATCAATAACCAACTGTTCAATATTTTTGAAAATTCTAAATGGTACACCTTTAACTATTTTGTGCTTTTTCACTTTAACCATTCTCACGCCGCGATAACGAAAAAGCGAGTACTCGGTATTGTCTCCGAAAAAGAAGGAAACGCGGGTTATAAGTTTATCGCCATCCTTAATTTCGCAAAGTATGAATCGTTTATTTTCGTCGAAACAGCGTCGAATTTTCTTTAAAATTTCCAAACTACTAAATTTATTATCTTGAATATCAAACTTTGTCTCATATTCAAAATCCTTCAGCTCTTTAGTGAAGTCGTGTTTTTTGATTTGTGCTAACTTTTTCGGAGACAATACTACGCTCATATGTTAAGAATTTATACCACAATTTTTTCTGTAGGACAATCTCGCCTCGTCACCGCGAGCGGGCAAAAATGGAGGGGTTCAAGGGGAGGAAATTTTTTTCCCGCAAGCAAACAGCCCGCCGCCCTGCGCGAGAGCGCGGAGCCGAGCAGAAAAATTGCCTTTTTATTTTTTGTTTTTGCGCGCGCCGATTTTTTCTCCAAGGAGAGGCAATTTTTCTGCGAGGCAGACCGCCGCTTTGCGGCGGCTGGTGGCGGGGCGGCTTCCATTTTTCAGGATTTTTCGTTAAAGTAAGTTCGAGCGGACTCAAAAACCGGAAAATGAAATTCTGGTGGGCGCGGAAGGGATCGAACTTCACCCTCCCACCTTTTGTGTTCATGGGTGCGGGTGGAATCGAACCACTGACCTATTGCTTATAAGGCAATTGCTCTAACCACTGAGCCACGCACCCAAAAGGTGGGAGGGCAAGTCGACCTCTCCGACTTAAAGTCGGAGTGCTCTGCCACTGTCCCGACTCAAGGTCGGAATTCCGACCCCCGAGTCGGCAAGCTATGCGTCCTTGATTTCTGATTTCATTGTAACCAAAACTAATTAAATTAGCAACCCAACATTAGCATTCCGATCCCGAAACAAGTTCGGGGTGACAGCGCATCTGTTGCCCCGAACTGACATAGAATGTCATCCCGAACAATGTTATCCCGAACTTGTTTCGGGGTCTGTGATAAATGCTGAAATAAATTCAGCATGACATTTCTGGATTCCCGCTTTCGCGGGAATGACATTTAGTATATACTTAAAAATAATGGAAACTATAAAACAAAAATTCATAGTCACCACAGAAGAAGCCGGTCAGCGGCTTGATAAATTTTTGCTCTCCAAATTTTCCTCTTTCTCCCGTTCAAAAATCCAAAAATTAATTGAAAAAAGTGTAACCGTCAAACCCTTCGACTCCGCTATGCTCCGCTCAGGGAATAATGCGCACCGCTTAAAAACAGGAGATATTGTCGTAATAAAATTTGCGGGAGCAAAACCGTTCCGCCTTGAACCGAATCCCGATCTTGTTGTGCCGGTTATTTTTGAAAACAATGATTACTTAATCATAAACAAACCCGCGGGCATGGTCGTCCATCCTGGCGAAGGACACTTAAAACAAGACACTTTGGCGAATTGGCTTGTCGCCAGATATCCGGAAATCCGAAATATCGGACCCGCCTTCGCCCCGCCTTCACCAAAGGCTACGGACGGGCGCAGCAAGGCTGCGGTGGGCAAGCCCAACCCTTTACGACCTGGAATTGTTCATCGTTTGGATAAAGAAACGAGCGGGGTGATGGTTGTTGCCAAAATAAATGAATTTTACGAATTCATACGAGAGCAATTTGACAAACGAAAAGTTAAAAAAACCTATTTGGCATGGGTTAAGGGCGAGGTCAAACTTGGTATGGGTAGAATCTCAAAGCCGATTAAACGAGGAAAAGGATTTAAATGGGTTGTAATGGAGCAGAAGCCTTCAACTCGCTCTGCTCGCTCAGGCAGTAATGTCTTTTTCCCTAAGCGAAGCGAGGTTGAAGTCCGAGTGGGGTCGAAGGATCGTGTGGCGATTACGAATTACAAGGTTTTGAAACGCGAAACAAAAAAAACTCTGCTTGAAATAAAACCGCTGACCGGCCGGATGCACCAAATAAGAGTTCATTTGTCTTCAATCGGGCATCCTGTGCTCGGAGACACGATTTACGGAAAAGACAATAAAGGCCCGCTTTTGCTTCACGCCTGGCGAATTCAATTTATGGATTTAGACGGCGATACTAAAGAATACGAAGCAGCAAGGCCGCAATATTTTTAAATCCGAAATCCGAAGCACGAAATCCGAAACAAATTATAAATTCAAATTTTCAAATGTTCAAAACAGTTTGGAATTTCAAATTTTGGTCATTTGAATTTGTTTCGAATTTCGGGCTTTGTGCTTCGGATTTACGAAAAACGGGCCTTTCGGCCCGTTTTTAAAATATTTTCAATTATGTAATACTCAAAATTATGTTAGTGACATGGTTGCGCCAAGTAATTTTTCTACAACAAACCAAGTAATAGCATAAGCCGCCAAAACAATAATCAGACCGATGATAGCGGCCTGCAGAATGTCTTTTGCCTTGGAAACTTTTTTTTCTTCGCCAGCCGCCGTCATCCATATAAACCCGCCGTAAATAATCAAAACTATCATTACGATACCAACCAAACTCAAGGCGACACTAATAATCATACCCACTATACTGGGTAAATCATATGCTGCTTGAATTCCGGCTGCTTCACCAGTCGCTCCCAACATTTCTAATGCTTGCTGAGCATAAACTGGCAAAACCACGCTGAATACGACCGTTATCAACGCAGTAAACAGACAAAAGGTTATTAATTTCTTCATAATTTATAGAAGCCATCCTCACGCCACAACTACGCCATTTTACGCCATTCTGGCGTCCGCTGGCGTTGTGATAGCGTTTTTTGGCTTCTATGTTAGTGATTTAATAACAAAATGCGTAATCGCGTAAGCCGCGCTTACTATTACTAAACCGATTGTGGCTGCTTGGATTATATCCTTGGCTTGCTCAACCAACTTCGTCTCGCCGCGCGCCGTCATCCAGCGAAAACCGCCGTAAAGCATCAAACCGAAAAACAAAATGCCGATAACCGACAAAACGACTTTAATAATACTGCCGATAATGGCCTCTATTGGCTGGGCCATCAGTCCCTGCTTTAACCCGGCTTCCTCCGCCGTCTTTTCCAAACCATAATCATCCGCGAGAGCAAACGCGGGAGTTAAAAATAAGATGAGAAGGCAAAATGCGAGAAATAATTTAAACATAAACCATTTTAAGGCTAAATGCACCTAACAACCGAGACTAAGTCTCGTTTACGAGACTTAGTCTCGGTTGCGATTGTGATTCAGTCAAGGATTCGGGATCGGGGATTGGGGATTGATCATTTTTAATATATCGTTCCTGTCGTTCTTAACACTGCGTCTAAAGCGAATTTCGCCAGAGAATAGGAACTTAATACTATTATAATACCGATGAGTCCCGCTTGCAAGGTCCTTTGCGCTTTTTTAACGAGTTCTTGATTGCCGCCCGCGGTCATCCAAACAAATCCGCCGTAAATGATAAAAATTACCGAGAGAATGCCGATTAAACCGAATAAAGCGTTTAAAATTGAGGCGGCGATCAATCTTATATCAGTCGAGGCCATTCCCAACTCGGGTCCGATTTCATTGACAAAGAAATTTAATTCTGATGTGTCCATATGCTCAAAGTTCTCCTCCCAAGAGATTCAGGAGGAGGAATTTTGTTCACATGAGTCGAAATATGTGTACAAAAATTTCGATACTACTAAGTTGCCGTCGCCCTTAAAAGCGAGCTGACAACGAATCTGGCAATGGCGTAAGCGGATAAAATTATAATGAGACCGATAATCCCGGCGGTCAGGATGTGCTTCGCAGAATCAACCTTCTTTTGGTCCCCGCCCGCGGTCATCCAGATTAAGCCGCCATAGAGAATTATAACCACGGCCACAATGCCCAAAAGACCCAAGGCGACATTGATGATTGACGCCACAACCAAACGAACGTCTCGTTCGCCTAAACCGACTGTCTGGCCAATCCCGCCCATCAACATTTCCTCTTCGGTAATGCCCAAAACTACTGCTGGCATAAATAATGCTAAACAAATCATTAAAGAAAAAAGCCATTTTTTCATTTTACTTCACCTCCTTTCATGTTTAATTTTAAGTTATAGAATTATAGAGTTATAAGGTTATAAGGTTATTAACAATGCTGAACAACGCTGAATGAGTAGGCTGAACTACGCTGCATTTTATTTTAGATTTAAGTAAATTTTTATTCCACCTCAACCCATGTCCACCCAACAGCCGTGCATTGCTCCTTTTCTGTAATTGTTGGACTAAATTCTCCAGCCTCATTCTTACAACCGTTGTATCTCCATTGACAATCAAAATATCCCCTCTCCTCTTGTAATTCCGCGTCCTCACAAGAAGATTGGGGGGCGTCTATTTCTTTTAATGGCAGGACCATTGCCTCGCCTTCTCTACACACACAAAAACCCTTTGCTATATCTTCTTCTGTGATAATCATATCAGTTGTCTCGCCTCCCGTAATCGCCTTGATCACAAAACTCGTTGCCGCGTAGGCGAAAAAAATGGTCGCTAAACCGATAGTCGCCCAAGTGAGTGTCTGCTTGCCTTTTTCAACTCTTTTGGCTTCGCCCGCCGCAGTCATCCACATAAACCCGCCGTAAATGAACATTAAAAGGGCGATTGAGCCGACAATTCCTAAAACCGCCTTGATAATTCTGCCGATAATTTCTGGCGCGCTCAACGTTCCCAAGGGGTTTATAAGTTTTATCGCGCCGACGGCCAATGCCGGCGAGGCCATCGCAAAAATTCCTAAAATTATTAAAAAAACAATAACTTTTTTTGACATAACTTTTTAATTTAAATTTAAAAAATTATTGAATAATTTGGCAATCGCTATGTGAGGACCTGAGAAGCTTGTCCTCCGTTAACCCCATCATGTCAACAACATAATCTACGCAATTCGCTCTACACTTTGCGTTAAGTTCGCTTTCCACCCCGGGAACAGGGTCGGTTTCGTGCCATACGGGCACGTCCTGTTGAATCAAACATTTGCAATCGCAGAGCATCTCAACTCCCGCTTCGTCGGTAACCGGCCCGCAACACATTATATTGGCTGGACCCGGGCAAAGGCCTGCTTCACAACCCTCCTCCTTCTGAGGACGATTATTAATGTTGGTGCATAACCAGTCCGGGTGTTTAGACACGCAATCTTCTCCTCTTGCTCCGCTGCCGGTCTTGGTACCGACTGGAATTTCCGCCCCCAGGGCCTTGACAAGAAAATTTATTCCGACGTAAGCGCCGAAGACAATCGCCAGGCCAATGACTGTCTGAATGATAATCGTCTTCCCCTTCTCTATTCTATCAGGTTTTCCGCCGGATGTTAACCAGACAAACCCACCGTAAATGAAAAGCAAAAGAGTTACCGAGCCGACAATACCCAAAAGAAACTGCGCCGCCTTGCCTATTACCCCCATCATTTGTTCAACTGTGCAACTGCCATCTGTGACGCAAGAGAGTCCCCCCAATAGCGTGACGGCAAAAGCCGTTTCAAAACCAAAAACCAAAAACCAAAAACCAAAAATAAAAATTAAAGATATAAAAACAATTTTCTTTTGTATCAATTTACAAAACATATACTTTCAATTTCGTAGTTTCGTATGTTTTCGTAATTTCGTAGAGGAATGCGCTTTAGCGCATCGTTTGATTTATTTTCGCCGCGGCCAAATCCAGCGCCTCCCTCATTTTCGCGCCTGACAGCGCGTCATTAATCAAATCGGCAAAGGCCTTTTCCGCCGCTTTGGCGTCTTTGCCCCGATACCAATTTTTGGCGGTCAAAACCTGCGAAGCGAAAATCCCCAAATCCAAATCTCCAAGTTGTCCTTCAATCAAACTCCGCAGCGCCGTCGGTTTTTTGGCGACTGACAAATAATTCGGGACTTCTTTGGCGCTTGCGGCAAATTGGACAAAATCCCAAGCAAAATCAACGGCCGCGCTCTTTTTAGAAACAACCTCAACCCAATAATTGGCATAATTCAATTCCGCGCCGCCTTCAATTTGGGGCAAATGTGCGATGCTGAAATTAAGTTTCGGCGCCCGCGCCCGAATCAAGGGTAAATGGTAATTGTAACCGATAAAAAACGCTGTTTTGCCTTGGGCAAAAGCATCCAGGGCATTAGGCATTTGGCTGTTCCAGGCGTAAACTTCCTTAACCGGATTGGCGAAATCCGTGTAAAAAGTCACGGCTTCGGCTGCCGGCAAAACGCTTCTGCCGGAAACGCCCTCGGGCATTTCATTAATGCGCGACCAGCCGTCCGCACCAGTCATCTCCGTGCCGTTTTGGAGCATTAAAATTGAAAGAATGTCAAACGGCCTTTCAACATTGTTTGAAGTGCCGAGCGCCGCGCCGGACTGCAAGATATTGCCGCTTTTGTCCAATTTGGTCAAACGAATGACCGCTTTTTGAAAATCGCTCCAAGTCGTCGGGACGCGGGAAATGCCGGCGCTGTTTAACAGGTTGCGGTTATAGTACAAAACCAGCGTGTCTATGGAAAGCGGCAAACCGTAAATTTGCCATTGCTTTGTTTTGCCGTCTGCGGAAACAGTCTCGCGCAAAACGTCACTATAAACCGTTTCAACGAAATTGTCCCTCAACTCCCGCAAACTTAGACCCGGCTTTGTTTTCAAAACCGTTACTGGTTCTTTTTGAATCGTTCCTCGAATTTCCGAATAAGGCAAGGTTGTTTGGCCGGGCATGGGCGCAAGTTTGGCCTGGTAGTCGCCCAGCCAAGTCGCCGGAATTGAAAAAATGTCGGGTCCGCGGTCTTCGGCAAAAGCGTTAAGCAGTTCGGTTTCGTATTCCTCCAAACGGAATTTCTTGTAATCAAAATCGACGTTCGGGTGCATGACACGGTAATTTTTGATAATCTGGTCAAAACTTGAATAATCGTCAAGAGCCCGCCAATATTTCAAAGTAATCGGCCTTGCCGCTTCTTTGTCTTTTTGCGAACCGCCTTTGCAGCCAAGACCCATTGTCAATAGAAACGTGGCGACTAAAAATATGATTAGAAATTTATAATACTTATTTTTAAACATACTGATTTATATCCTCAAACTCTTTAAATATTTTCTAAACTCTTCTCCTAAATCCTTCCTTCCCAGCGCGTAATTGACGTTCGCCTTTGCGTATTCCAATTTATCTCCGCAGTCAAAATATTGACCGTCAATTTTGCAGGCGTAAACCGCCCGGTTTTTGAAAACTTTATCCACGGCGTCGGCAATCCAAATCTCGCCGCCCTTGCCCGGTTTGGTTTTTTCCAAATACTCAAAGATGTCGGGGTTAAAAATATAACGCCCCGGATTCGCAAAACGTGAGGGCGCTTCTTGGGCTTTTGGTTTTTCCACCACGCCGACTATCTCAAAAACTTTATCCTCCCAAGTTTTGTCTACCCGCTGCAAATTTCTTTGAAATTTGGGCGGGCAAGCCAAAATTCGGGAGGATGAACCCCCAGTCTTTTTCCCCACCGGTCTGACAATGCCGTATGAAGAAACTTTTTCTTTGGGCACTTCAATCACTCCCATTATCAAATCCTTGTATTTCTCATGCGCTTTAATCATTTGCAAGGTGGCGGGAACTTTTGAAACGATAATATCGTCGCCGTAGCAAAAAGCGAACGACTCGTTGCCAACAATGTCTTTGGCGCAGAGGAGGGCGTGGCCATTGCCCAAAGGCTTGTTTTGTCTCACATAAACGAATTTTGCCAAAGAAGAAATCCGACGGACTTCTTTAAGTAAAACTTCCTTGCCTTTCTCTTTTAAGAGCATCTCGAGTTCGGCGGAATAGTCAAAATGGTCTTCTATCGCCCTTTTGCCGCGGCCGGTAACAAAAATAATTTGCTCTATGCCCGAAGCGACGAGCTCTTCAACAATGTATTGAATCACCGGCTTATCAACAACCGTAAGCATCTCTTTTGGTTGGGCAATGGTTGCCGGCAAAAACCTTGTCCCAAAACCCGCGACAGGTATAACTGCCTTTCTTATTCTTTGCGCCATATTATTAAGACTTACGCACTTTATGGAGTCGGACTCCCTTAGGGAGTCCGACTCCTCAGAATGCTGGTTGTGAGAATGTCCTGCGTCTCGCGGGGCATCTTATCAGATGCTGAGCAAAGATACCCAGCATCCCCAGAAACCGGAGTTCACGCGTAAGTCCTAATTATAATAATTATACCAAAAATTTACAAAAAGATAAAGTTTTGATATAATAACCCTGTGTATAACTATAATCCAAAATCTGTTATCTCAATTATCTCAATCCCAAAACTATGGCCGCCTTTTCAGTGGACACAATTAAATGCCTGACCGGGGTTGATTTGGCCGAGCACAACCTGCCGGTGATGGTGCTTGATTCTGAGAAAGAAGGGCCCGCGGTCTGGCTTTTCGGCGCGCTTCACGGCGACGAAGTGAACGGCGTTGAAGTTATTCACCGCATTTTTAAATTTTTCAAACGCCAGCCGCTTAAAAAAGGAAAAATTTACGCCTTGCCGATTGCCAATCCCTGGGGATTTGAATTAAGAAAAAGAGAGAATCCGTTTGATCTGCTTGATATGAACCGCCACTTTCCTGGCGACCCCGAGGGCTCCACCAGCGAACGCATTAATTACGCCATTTTTAAGTTTATAACCGAAACCAAGCCGACTGTGTTTGTTGACTTGCACGCCGACTACATCGGCGCCATTCCCCACATTATTGTTGACCGGGTCAAAAAACACGCTCAGGAAGTTGGCGAAAAAACTTGGGAATTCGTGAATAAATTCGGCTTGACGGCTTCCGAAGAATTGGAGGGCTATGAAACGGAAAAAAGTTTGAGCGCGGCGTTGGTGAACGAAGCCAAAATTCCCGCCTTTACCGTGGAATTGGGCGGCACAAACGTGATTTCCGAACCTTTTGTTCGCGCCGGTGTGTCCGGCATAAAAAATATCTTGAAATATCTGGATATGGTTGATTATCCGAAATACTGGGAGTCGGAAACGAAAATAAAAACATCCAAAAGATTGAAATTGGTGGAATACGTGACCTGCAATGAAAGCGGTATTATTAAATTTTTGGTAAAACCTGGACAAAAAGTCAAAGAGAATAAGCCGCTGGCGAAAATCAAAGATGTTTTGGGGAGAACGAGAGACATTGTTACCGCCCCGGCCGATTGTTATGTCATTGCCTGCACCGACACCGCGGTGTCGTTCCCCGGCTCGTTTTTGTTTCTTTTGGCCGCCGAGTCGCCCAAGATTCCTGAATCCAAAAAACCGAAACCCTCCCAAATTTTGGCTTGCCCGCCCAAATTTCAAAGAAATTTGCAGCGGGTGGACAAAACTTGGGAGGGCGAGACCAAAGCCGAAGAACCATTAAAAGCCGAAGAACCATTAAAGGAGCCGCTGAAAGAAATTAAAACAGAAAAAGAATCTCCCAAAGAACCGCTGAAACCATCGAAACCAACAAAATGAGACAAATTAAAAAGAAACCCTTCTCATATTTAAGAAGGGTTTCTTGATTACTCAAATTATTAAAATTGATTCCCTCTTTTCTAAGTAGTTCAATTTTTATTTTCGCGCCCCAGCAATAGCCGCCGATTCGGTCGTCGAGAAAACTTTTTGTCGGAAACTCGCCGCAAATTCATGGGATTTTAAAACACTTCGCGATTATTCTTGTTTGTCTTCTATGGTAAATTTAAAATTATGTATTTTCTCTAAAATTTTCAATGTCGCCTGGACGGAAGAGTTCCGCGTGTTCACGAGCGCCGCCCTTTCTTTGTATTTATTAACTAACGGAGTCAAAAACTCATCGCCCCAGGACGGAGAAAATACCTCCACCCCCTCAAAATCTATTATCAATTTTTCTTCATTTTCTAACATCTCCAAAGACGGTCCGATGGCCGCAAGGGCCTCTTTGCCAAACTGCCTTGAAGTTAGGATTATGCCAAATTTTTTTAGATAAATATGCATATTTTGACGAAACTAATTAAAATTTTAAGAGCGCAATACAACCCCTTGTAAAATCTTGTTTTCCCCTTATGTTTAATTTTCCCTGGCCTTGTTTGAGTGATAAAAAAGCATCACCGCTTTGAAAAATCAAACTTAACGGATTTTTTTCTATCGCTTCTCTCACAAATTTTAATCCATTGCCCCGCGATTCGGGAGCGCGCCCCGAAATCATTTCCGTAAAAGCAATATTTAACGCCTCTTTATGAGTTCTTAATGCCGGTCTAATTCTTTTAAGGGTGTTAAGAATACCCCTGCCTCGATCTGCTAATACTATTTCTCTTTTATTCAAGTCGTATCCAAAGAATATGCCCGGTATATCCGGCCAATTTCCGAGATTGTGGTCAAAAGAGTTATTGCCAATCTCTCCCGCAATCGCCACTATCATAGAATATAAATCAACTAACCCCGGCAATCTTTTCAATTCTTCCAACAAATGGCTTAAACGAGCCTGAAAAATTGAACTATACTGGCAATAAAAACGGTCTTGTGGCTCTGTACCGTTAGTATCCGATGCCCATTTCTTCGCCAAAACACATAAATTGATTTTAAATAACTCTAAATCTTCTCGTTTGTACTGTCGATGGCTTCTCTTGCCTCGAGGGACCGACCTCAATTTCCCGCTTTTATCCCAACGCCTTAAGGTGTTGATAGAAACTCCCAACATTTCAGACGCTTGTCTTATGTTTAGAATATCGTCTTTCATAACAAAAATATTATAACATATTTGGGTAGTTTTGTCAATCAAACTACCCATTTTATCAACGATCTTTCTATACAATGGCACCCAAATGAGTAGTTTTGCCTGCAAAACTACTCATTTTTACAAAAAAAACGACTCCCGAGACGAAGTCGTTTTTATGGGGTGGACGAGCGGGATCGAACCGCCGACCGCTCGGACCACAACCGAGTGCTCTGCCAATTGAGCTACGTCCACCATAACTCCCGCCTTTGGCGGGAGGATTTTTAATTTTCAATTATCAATTTCCAATAAAAATTCTAAATTTCCAAATTTCTTTGAATTACGAAATGCAGTTATTGTCTGAGCCTGTTGAAGGCATAACTGCATGATTAAGCCAAAATTTTATCCTTCGACAGGGCTCGGGGAATAAAATTTTGGCCATTTCGTAATTCAAAGAAATTTCAAATTTTTAGCATCGTGTATTTTGATATTTGTTGGGAATTGGGTATTGGGTATTGAGAATTTTAAAAACGCAGTTTCTCCCTCATTCTTTTCTTCTCTCCCACCTTCTTTTTTTCTTCAATTCTTTTTTCCACCGATGATTTGGTTGGTTTGGTCGGGATTCTTTCCTTTTGAGGTATTAAGGCGGAATTTGCCAAATTATTCAAACGTTCTATGGCAATGGCGCGATTCTGGTGCTGGGAGCGTTCTTCGGAAACTTCGGCAAAGAGTTCGTCGTTTCTGTTGACTTTATTTCGCCACGTCTCGCGGATTTTTTGTTTTTGTTCGTCGTCAAAAATTTGGGACGCGCCGATGTCCCATCGCGCAACAACTTTGGTCGAGCGCTTGTTTACATTCTGACCGCCCGGTCCGCCCGAACGGGCAAAATCAAACCGAATCTCGTCCTCGGGGATTTTGTAAATTTTTCTTTCAAATGACATAGATTCAAAATTCTTCATATTCATAAAAGCTACTCAAAGGCCATCACCCCAGTATCAAAGCCCAACGAAGTGTCATTCTGAACTGACATGAAGAGATTGGAAATTGGTTGTATAGAGATTGGAAATTGGTTATGGAAACTGGAAATTAGAAATTAGTTAAGCCATTTTCCATTTTCTAATTTCTATTACCAATTTCTATTTTCCATACGTCCAATTTCTAAAAATCATAGACCACACCCCGACTTGTCGGGGCCCAATGAATAAGACCTTGAATAGTTCTTTTAGCGTCTTGCGGCGTAGTTATCGCATGAATTGGCTTCTAGGTTAAACTGTCGATGGCGGAACTTCGGACGGTGGGCTCTTTTTCCTCATTATAAAATACGCGCCGACGCCGCAACCAAGAGCTAATATAATTGTCACAATGCCTGTTGCCCAAAGCCCTGCAGTCAGGCTCATAATGCCGCCGGCGAGCAAAGACACGCCGACCAAAATGACTAAAATGCCTAAAACTAGACTCATACATTTGTTGGTTCTAACACCCAAACGATATTTTAACAAACTTTCTAATATCGTTTAAATATTAACGAAACCAAAATACCAAATAATTAACCTAATCAAATCCAAATTCTAAAATGACTAAACAAATTTTAAGCATCTGGCACCAGACATTATTTTAGAATAATTAGAATAATTAGAGCAATTAGAAATAATTAGAATAATTTTAATAATTTTATGGTCTCCTCGGCAGGAATCGAACCTGCATCCAGAGCTTAGAAGGCTCTTGTTCTATCCATTGAACTACGAGGAGAAAAGGCTGGGGAGCAAGTTGTCACCCTTCAGGGGATCCAATTTTTAATTTCAGGTCGCGAAGCGACCGAATTTCGTCTCCCGAAGGGAGATAAATTACTGCTGCCTGCGGCGGCCGTGAAACGCTTGATGGACTTCGCGCAATTGGCGATTGGTGATGTGGGTGTAAATTTGAGTGGTGTTGATTGAGGCATGACCCAAAAGTTCCTGCACGCTGCGCAAATCCGCGCCATTATAAAGCAAATCCGTGGCGAAGCAATGGCGAAGAGTGTGGGGAGTGACGTTTTTGGTGATTCCCGCGATCTTGGCGTATTTTTCAACCAGTCGCTCTACGCTCCGCGAAGTCAAACTTGTTTCTCTGTTTCTTCGTTCTTTTTTTTCTCGGTTTCCATTAGCTCGGTCGTACCTGACAAAAAGCGCCGGGGAAACGTCCTGCCTGGCATCCAGATATTTTTGAAGCCAATATCTCGCCTGATTTGATAAAAAAACCACTCTTACTTTTCCGCCTTTACCTAAAACAGAGAATTGCTCGTTTTTGGCGTTAATGTCGCCCCGCTTGAGGCGCGCCAATTCCGAAACGCGCAAGCCGGTTGAAAAAAGAGTTTCTAAAATCGCCTTGTCGCGCAACATCACAATATCCCCTTGTTTCTTTGTTTCTTTGTTTCTTTGTTTCTTTGTTAACTTGAGTGGCGCTTCAAGGAAACGCGAAAGTTCGTCGGTTTCCAAGAAAGTCACTTGCCTGTCGCCAACCTTCGCCAGTTCCACTTTTTCCGCCGCCAAACTTTTAATGTCGCGCTTGGCCAGATATTTTAAAAAGGCGCGCACGGCAATCAAATGATAATTCTGGGTGTTCTTCTTGATTTCCGCGCCCAAGTTTGAAGACCTGCCTGCCTGTGCAGGCAGCCTATTTAAATATAACCTGAAATTTCGAATTTTGTCAAGGGTGATTTCTTCGGGACGGCTGACTTTTGCCCACGCCAAAAATCTCTTAATGTAGAACTCGTAATTTCGGCGGGTGCTTTTCGACCTGCCTTTTTCAATTTCTACATAATCAAGAAACTCCTGAAGTAATTGTTCGATTTTTGTTGGCATAACGGCGCACAACGAAGTGTCGTATAATATTATATCAAACTTATTCCAATTGACAAAGTTATATATGTATGTTATTCTTTCTACATAGAAGCCACTTTTGTTCGGCTCCCGAAGCCGAACAAATACACCATCACCCCAGTATCAAAGCCCAACGAAATGTCATCCCGAACTGACATAGAACGTCATCCCGAACTTAGTTCGGGATTTGTAACTGATTCTGAAATAAATTCAGAATGACACAAGTGATTCAGAATCTCTCGAAACTCGCCTCCCGTCTCCGCTAAAGCTTCGGCGGGCAAATCGGCTTTCATTGCGCCAAATCGTTTCATTTTACCTCGGCTTGATACGGGGCAAGCAACACCAATCAGACGCCAGCAATCCCCCTCATTTTCTCCCTTAAAGTAAGGGGGGTTAGCGGGGGTTATGTACGGCGTAAATTGGCGTAGTTATGGCGTAAAATGGCGATATAATTAACTTCGTTCTCTTGGATGCGCCATTAAACAATGACTCATCTCGGAGACACGAGAGCACAATCAAGATATGTTAGACAGAGCGGTAAAAGAAAAGATTATTGAAAAATTTAAGACTCATGCCACGGACACGGGTTCGCCCCAGGTCCAAATCGCCATTTTGACCGAGGAAATAAAACAATTGACCCAGCACTTACAACAGCACAAAAAGGATTTTTCTTCGCGCCGCGGCCTTTTGCGCAAAGTGGCTGAAAGACGGAAATTGTTAAAATACCTTTCAAAAGAAGACAGAAAAGCTTATGAGAAACTGTTGGAGCAATTAAGGCTGAAGAGGTAGAAGCCATTAAACGCCATAACTACGCCATAAGACGCCAAATCTGGCGTAAAATAGCGTTGTGATGGCGTAAATTGACGATTATTGGCGATTATATGAACAAGATTAAACACAAATTTCAAAGAGTTGCCGTTTTGATTGATGTGCAAAACATGTATTACAGCGCCAAAAATCTGTTTGGCGCCAAAGTGAATTTTGGCGAAATCGTTAAAGCCGCGGTCGGCGACAGGCAGCTTATCCGCGCCGTCGCTTACGTGGTGAAAACCAAGGCCGGCGAAGAAAAACCGTTTTTTGAAGCGCTTTACAAATTGGGCATTGAGACTAAGGAAAAGGAACTGCAAGAATATTACAGCGGATTCAAAAAAGCCGATTGGGACGTAGGTTTGGCGGTTGACGCCATTAAACTTGCTGAAAAAGTCGACGCCGTGATTTTGGTTTCGGGCGACGGCGACTTTTTGCCGCTGGTGGAATACGTTAAAAGCACTAAGGGCTGCTTGGTTGAAGTGGTTGCTTTCAGGGAAACAGCGTCGGGCAAGCTGGTTGACGCAGCGGATGATTTTACCAATCTTTCCGAAGATAAAAGCAGATTCCTTATTTCGCCGAGGATAAAAAGACTAAAAAAATGAAATAATAAAAAACAATGACGTCTCTTGTTATTAGACAGGTAGACTTATCAATTGAAGTGTAGCGCAAACCTTCAGCCTCAAGCGAGGCTTTCCGACAAGTCGGAATCTCCGCTTCGCTCCGAAAAGCCTCGCACTACAAGTTGTAAGGTAAGTCTAAAGCTTAATAACAAGAGTTCGCACTCTTGTTTTTATTTATGCCCAGTAATATAACTTTGATTGCAACGGGGCTTCGGGGATAATCATATTTTTATCAATCGTCAATCAAGGTCTTAAAAAAAGTATTACTGAATCAATTAAATAAAAACAGGGGGTATTGATATCAACCTTAAACAAATCTGAAGTTAAACGAATCTTAAAGTTACTAGCGATTCTTTAACATCAAAGTTGATATACTGGATATGTCAAAAATAGAAAAATTTGAAACGCAATGGGGAGGCAAAACCCTTTCCATTGAAGTTGGAAAGTTGGCCGGACAGGCCAATGGTTCTTGCGTGGCGCGATACGGCGATACGGTGGCGCTTGCCACAGCCGTAATGTCCGACAACATCAGGGAGGGAATTGATTTTTTTCCCCTTCTTGTTGATTACGAAGAAAGATTCTATGCCGCGGGAAAAATCAAAAGTTCGCGTTTTATGAAACGCGAAGGCAGACCGACGGACGAATCGATTTTAACCGCCCGCCTCATTGACCGTTCAATCAGACCTTTGTTTGACGACCGGATGAGAAACGAGGTTCAGATTATTACTACCGTCCTTTCGGTTGACGGCGAAAACGATTCGGATATTGTCGCGCTGATCGCCGTTTCCTGCGCCCTCGCCATTTCCGACATTCCGTGGGAAGGGCCGATCGGCGGCCTGCGCGTGGGGATTGTTCCTTCTGAAACGCCAACTAACACCGGTTTACCCGGCGAATTCGCCCTCAATCCGACTTTCGCCGCGCGCGAGAAAAGTCTGATTGATTTGGTCATTGCCGGAACGTCGGAAAAAATCGACATGATTGAAGCAAGCGCGCAGGAAATTCCCGAAGCAATAATGCTTCAGGCGATTGAATTCGGCAGAAAACATCTGGCCGAGCCGATAAAATTGATTAAGGAAATTCAAGAAAAGATCGGCAAGCCGAAAAGAATCGTTGAAGAAGCGCCGGCAAGCGACGAAGAAGTGAAAGAAAAGGAAGAAAAGCAAATGATTTTGGAAAAAACCAATGAGTTCGTCGCCTCAAAAATCGAGGAAATGCTTTTTTCAAATCCCAAAGCCACCAAACAGGAACGCTATGAGGCGATAGAATTGCTGCAAGAAGCGGTTGACGCCCATCTTAAAGAACTGCAAATCGGCAAAGACAAAAGAAAAATTGGCACGGGCGCCGTTTACGAATTGATTGAAGAGGCGGTTTCCAAAAAAATCTTAACCGAAGGCAAAAGAGTTGACGGCCGGTCGCTTAAAGAGATTAGACCTTTGTCGGTTGAAGTCGGCTTGGTGCCCAGGACTCATGGCTCATCTCTTTTTTCAAGAGGTGAAACCCAAGTCCTTTCAACTATAACATTGGGGGCGCCGTCGGAAGAACAGCATGTAGAAGGCATGGAAGTGAGCGGCAAAAAACGATATTTCCATCATTACAATTTTCCTCCTTATTCGGTCGGCGAAACCGGACCAATGAGGGGTCCGGGTAGGCGGGAAATCGGCCACGGCGCTTTAGCGGAAAGGGCGATTTCGGCGCTTTTGCCGTCCAAAGAGGATTTTCCTTACACCATCCGGGCGGTGTCCGAAGTTTTGAGTTCAAACGGTTCCTCATCAATGGCTTCGACTTGCGCTTCATCTTTGGCTTTAATGGACGCCGGCGTGCCGATTATTCGCACGGTAGCCGGCTTGGCCATGGGTTTGGCTTCTGATAAAGAGGGAAATTATAAAATTTTCACCGATCTGCAGGATTTGGAAGACAGTAAAGGCGGAATGGATTTCAAAATTGCCGGCACCAAGACGGGAATTACGGCGATTCAAATGGACACCAAAACCAAGGGCTTGACCATGGAAATGATTAAAGAAACGCTTTTGCAAGCCCGCGAAGGAAGAGCGCAGATTATTGATAAAATGGAAGAAGTCATCCCCCGGTCGCGAGCCGAACTTTCGCCTTACGCCCCGCGACTCACAACCTTTATGATTAATCCGGAAAAAATCAGGGATGTTGTCGGACCGGGCGGCAAAATGATTAACGAAATCATCGCCCAGACCGGCGTAACCATTGACATTGAGGACAGCGGACAGGTAACCATTTGCTCGGCAAGCGCCGAATCCTTGAACAAAGCCGTTGAATGGGTTAAAAACCTGACCCGCGAAGTCCAAGTTGGCGAAATTTTTCAAGGGAAGGTCACAAGAATCTTGGACTTCGGCGCTTTTGTCGAAGTACTGCCGAAACAAGAGGGATTAGTCCATATCAGCGAATTGGCGCCTTACCGCGTCGACAAGGTAACCGACATTGTTAAAATCGGCGATATTATTCCCGTAAAAGTCATTGAAATTGACCAAATAGGGAGAATTAACCTCTCGTTAAAACAGGCGCAGGGGTTTCCTCCGTCAGAAAAACCCCCAAGACCTGTCCGCACAGGCGGGGGGGAAAGCCGCGAAAGACCGCAAAGAAGGCGACCCTTAGACGGCAGACGGCGTCCGAGAAGGTAATAAACTTCCCTAATCTTGCTCGAATCCAATCGAATTTATCCCGATCGAATTTATCCCGAGTGAAAAACCGTCTCAACGCAAAATAGGGCGGTTTTGAA
>DYHP01000050.1 GCA_020724105.1 Candidatus Methylomirabilis sp.
TAGGGACAACCAATGTGCGCGTTTTTGTGCCAAAACACGGGCTTGTTATACACGAGCCGTCAGTGGTGGCTATTTCTACGATTGACAAAAGAATTTTAGCCGTAGGCAGGGAGGCGAAAGAAATGTTGGGCAGGACGCCGGACACGATTATCGCTGTCCGCCCGCTTAAAGACGGCGTTATTGCCGATTACAAAACAACCGAAGCAATGCTTCGTTATTTTATTTCAAAAGCGCTGAGCGGAGTGAGAATTTTCAGGCCGGAAGTGATGGTTGCCGTGCCAGGCGGCATTACTTCAACCGAACGCCGCGCCGTCATTGATGCGACAATCGCCGCCGGCGCCCGCGCCGCATACATCATCAAAGAGCCGGTTGTTGCCGCCATCGGCGCCGACATTCCCATCGGCAGCGCCTCGGGACATATGGTTGTTGAAATCGGCGGAGGCACCGCCGAAATCGCCGTGCTTTCCCTGGGAGGCATTGTTACCAGTCATTCGGTCAGAATCGGCGGCAACAAATTTGACGCCGCCGTAATTGATTACATAAGGCGCAAATACGGCCTTGCCATTGGCGAGAGGACGGCCGAAGACATTAAAATTCAAATCGGCTCCGCGCTTTCGCTTGACGAGCGAATGTCGATGGACGTCAAAGGCCGCGATGTTTTGATGGGATTGCCGCGCATTATTACTGTCACATCGGATGACGTGACCGAAGCGATTTCCGACGAACTCAATCAAATTGTTTCGGCAGTTAAGGAAGTGCTTCATAACACGCCGCCAGAACTTTCGGCCGACATTATGGAAAAAGGAATGATTTTGTCGGGTGGTTCAAGCCAGTTGAGAAATCTTGAAAAATTGCTTTCAAAAGCGACCGGCGTGCCTGCTTATGTCGCTGACGACCCGGCGCTCTGCGTCGCCAAGGGAACGGGAATAGCGCTGGAGAATCTGGAAATTTATAAGAGAAGCCTTTTAGCAATGCGTTGACGCAGTTTCTCTGTTTCTTAGTTTCTTAGTTTCTTAGTTATGCTAATAGGCATTGACGCTTCAAGAGCCAATCGTGAGATGAAAACCGGCGTTGAGTGGTATTCGTATTATATAATTCAAGAACTTAAAAAAATTATCCCGGCGGATGTCGAGGTTATTTTATATATTGATAAACCCTTGCGCGGCGATTTGGCTAATTTGCCGCCGAATTGGCAAGAAAAGGTTCTTAACTGGCCTTTGAAGTATTTGTGGACGCAGGGGCGGCTATCTCTTGAAATGATTTTCAATCCGCCGGATATTTTGTTTGTGCCGAGCGCGTCGCTGCCGATAATTTGCCCCAAAAAATCTTTCACGACGATTCACGATATTGGTTTTAAACGATTTCCGAAATGTTATAATTTGTTCCAGCAAATTTATTTGGATTTAACTACTCGTTTTGCGCTTAGAAAAACAACGAAGATTTTTGTCCCGTCGGAATTTACCAAAAGAGAATTGGCAAAATGTTATAAAGCGGATGAAAATAAAATTATCGTGACGCCGTTGGGGATGGCTGAGGAAAATGTGATTTGTCATTCTGAACAAAGTGAAGAATCTCACGGGAGGACTCCGACTTTAAGTCGGAGGACGACCCGTGAAATTTCGCGGGTCGCTACGCTCCCGCGAGATTCTTCGTCGCCCCGACACATCGGGACTCCTCAGAATGACAAAGAAGAGGCGAGTGATCAGGATGACGAAATTATCGGGAATAATTTTATCATCTACATCGGCCGCCTGGCCGAAAAGAAAAATATTAAAGGAATTGTCGAAGCGTTCAAATTATTTAAAACCGAAAATCCGGATTCTGATTTGACATTGGTTCTTGTCGGACCGGATTCTTGGGGGTCCCGCCCCCAGAGGGGCGCAACCCTTACAGACGACATCATTCACTTCAATTGGCTTCCTCCATCTGAACTTTCATTTTTATTAAAAAACTCCCGCGCTTTGGTTTTCCCGTCGCTTTACGAAGGTTTCGGTTTGCCGATTTTGGAGGCGTTTGCCGCCGGGGTGCCGGTTATAACCTCAAAAGGAATTGCCACCTCCGAAGTGACGGGAAACGCCGCGCTTCTCGTCAATCCCTTAAGCATTGTGGAGATTAAAGACGCAATTTTTAAAATAGTTTCCGATGACGCCCTGCGGCAGGATTTAATTCAGAAAGGGTTGGAAAGAGTGAAAGATTTCAGTTGGGAGAAAACAGCAAAAACCACTTGGCAATCTATACAAAATTTTATTGCGACAAAAATTTGACAAAAATGAATACAATTGTTATACTAAAATGTTGACAAAGGAGAAAAAATGGGACCGAAGAACAATGAATTAAATGGGCAAGGGCGAAATATTAATGCCTGCGTTGAACTCCTTTATTTGAAAGAGATTAAAAACGGTCTTATCGTCTTTTCACGAATGGGGAAGAGGTCGCCTGACACTCAACTTGTATAAGACTTGACCAAATCCGCGATTTTTGGTCAGGTTTAGGCAAGAAATAGAGTATTTAGATTTGATTTTCTCTTAAAATAAGATATAATAAACGGGTATGAACAACCCGTTTTTTTCTTTACCCCACCACCAATTGACCGACAGCGGGGTTTCTAATGATGACACTTTAAAAAAGGAAAGTGTTGTTTTTCAAAAAGACGAGATATCCAATTGGTGGAGGGGTTTAATTGGGCACGATAAAGTTAAACAATTTTTAACTAATTCTTTGGAAAAGGGGCAAATCGCTCACGCGTATTTGTTTTGCGGGCCGGAAAATATGGGGAAGACAAAAGCGGCGGCAAGTTTTTCCGCCGCGCTTTTGGGGCAAAGAGAGGAATCCCGAATCCCGAATCCCGAATCCCGAAACCAGGAGTCAAGCGACGACTTCCAATTTTTAAAAAACAATCCAGATTTTACGGCGGTGGAGCGGGTCGTTAATGCAAAAACAGGTAAATTAAGCCAAAATATCACTATTAACCAAATCCGCGAACTTGGCGCCAGATTGCAATCCACTTCGTTTTTGGGCGGCCGCAAGGTGGCGGTAATCAAGGAGGGGGATTTAATGAACACGGAATCAGCCAATGCTTTTTTGAAAAATTTGGAGGAACCGAGAGGCGATACGGTGATAATCATTTTGGCGAGTGACCTGAACAATCTGCCCGTCACCATCGTTTCCCGCTGCCAAATCGTCCGTTTTCATCAGGTCAAGCCCGAGATTGTCAAAAAACATCTTATTAACCTGGGCGCGAGTCGGGGAAAAGCGGAATCAATTGTTTATTTTTCAGGCGCAAAACCGGGCCTCGCATTGCGGATTTTCAAAGATAACGATTTGTTTGAATTCTATCAAAAACAAACGGAAAATTTCGCAAAAATTCTTAAATGGTCGCTGTCCGAACGTCTTGATTATTGCAGGAAGACGCTTGGGGCGGCAGAAGTTGAAAAAATGAGAGAAAAAATGTATAATATCTTAAACGTATGGGAGGCGGCGGCCAGGCGTCTTATGAGTCAGACGCTCGATGCCGCCGCGGTGGAAAAAATTCATTTAGCGACACTCCAAATTAGAGCGAACGTAAATCCGAAGTTGGTGATGGAGAATCTGTTAATCAATCTACATATCAAAAATTAAAAACCAAATACCAAAAAGAAATTTTGAATTTTTAATTTTAAAT
>DYHP01000051.1 GCA_020724105.1 Candidatus Methylomirabilis sp.
ATCTGGATTTCCTAATCCTATTATGAGATGCATACATTATTGTTCTTCCCCTTAGAGTAAGGGGGAGCGCGCCCCGTATCCCCCGACTTAAAATCGGAGTGCTACTGGGATTAGAGAGGGTTATTTATCTCCCCTGTTCTGACCGAAGTGTTGGAATAGGGGGAGTTAGAGGAGTTATGAAAATAGCGTTAAGTCGCGTAGCCAGTCGCCTTAAGTGATTTCTAATAATATAATATACTTTATGTAAAGGCGTCAAATTAAAAACCAAAAATCCCCGCAAATTGGGGATTATAGTTCGGCGGAATTGATGTGGGGGCACGCTGTCGCTTGTTATATTTAATACGCTATCACTCGTTAAAAAGAATTGAGTTTTTGATTCGCCCCTCCATCTTCTAATTATTTACAGAACACGGTCGTGTGTTATAAATAAATGAAAACTAATCCCCGCCCCGACTCGTCGGGGCGGGAAAGAGTCATTCCACCACTCCAAATATTATTCAGCGGCCGCTTTTTAATGTTTGAAATATATGTTTGAAATTAAGAATCTCATACTTCTAGAATGGTTTCATAGTACAGACTATGAAACTGCGCGCGAAACGACCGTTATTACAATTATAAAGAGACGGGGATTTTTTGTTTAATTTGATTTTTCGGTTAAAATATTATATTATTATGACATCATCCTAACCTGCAAATTTACCTGCCCGCCATGATATTTCTGGCGCATCCTTACGGATGCTATTCCATCGGGATTGACACCCGTAAAGGTGTCTGCGGACAGGCGTTAGCAGGCGGGTCCGGATGCCCCCAATTCGTTAAGATTTGGAGTATTCGGACACATTCGGATTGTTCGGATGATTTTATGATACTTATTAAAACCCCCGAAGAAATACAAACAATGAAAGAGGGCGGACAGATTTTGTCAAAAATTATCAAAGAAGTCGCTTCAAAAGTCCAGCCCGGCGTTTCAACCGCGGATTTGGAGGACTTGGCGGTTAAATTAATGAAAGAAGCCGGCGGCAGGCCGGCGTTTTTGGGTTACAGACCCGAGGGGCGCGCTTATCCATACCCCGCCGCGCTTTGCGTCTCAATCAATCATGAGGTTGTGCACGCGCCATCGCTGCCTTCAAGAATTATTAAGGACGGCGATGTGGTTTCGATTGACACCGGTTTTGAATACCAAGGGCTTTTTACCGATATGGCGGCATCGGTCGGCGTTGGCAAAATAAAAAAAGATGACGCTAAACTCATCGCCGTAACGCGCGACGCGCTGAAACTTATGATAAAAAACATAAAAGCCGGCGTCCTGCTTAGCGATGTGGGAGAAAAAGTCCAGAATTTTGTCGAGCGCAAAGGTTTTAACGTTGTCAGAACATTGGTCGGACACGGCGTCGGGCGCAATATCCACGAGGAGCCGCAGGTGCCCAATTTTTACGACCCCAGCGCCACGACAGCGCTAAAAGAAGGAATGACCTTGGCATTGGAACCGATGGTTGTTGCCGGCTCGCACCATGTTTTTGAGGATAAGGATAAGTGGACAATTAAAACGGTTGACAGAGGCAAGGCGGCTCATTTTGAAGTCACGGTGGCGGTAACAAAAAAAGGATGCGACATAATCACGCCGCTCATATAAAATTTTCAATTTCCAATTACTCCCTATGCCGCTGACGGCGACCGGGATCACGCAACCGAGAATAAGGCTCGTAAACGAGACTTATTCTCGGTTGCCTAGGGAATTTGAGACAATTTAGATTTTGACATTCGGATTTTTGTTAGGAATTGGATATTGGTTATTGGGAATTGAAAAAATTTTTATTTCATAAAAATTTTTTCCGAGTATACATTCCTCGCGTTCCACAATAGCCACCCTTTCGCCCCGGGAGTGTCGTAAATCGCCTGCATTTGCTTGCGAATCATCTCCGGCGTGTAAATGGCGCCTAAACTGAAGGCTTGAATCCATGGTAAGATGCGGGTTTGGCGGCTCAGCGCGCCGCGTGGAGTAGAAGAAGTCGCTTCCGCATATTCATTTATTTTTTCAAAAGTTTTGTCCAAACTGTATTTTATGACTTCGTAAGGATGGTCGGCCGGGTTTTTGAAGCCGTTGAAGTTGGTGAAATAATGCGAGGGATACATCATTTGGTAGACGGCGTCGAAATTTTCGTAAGCATGAATGACTTTTTGTCCGATGTTGATGTCGTCAAGGTTGCAGCAGGTTTGGCCGAACAAGTCGGCGGAAATCGGAATGCCCGACAAATTCCGGTTAAGATAATTAAAAAACGATTTGATTGTTTCCGCTTTTGACTGCCCCGCCGAGGCGTTTGCGGAGGCTGGGTCGCCCCCCTTCCAGCAAGGGTAAATTGCTTGGGCGATATTCCCGTCTGACGGAAATCTGATGTAGTCAAAATTGATTTCGTCAAAGCCGCGCGCGTACAATTCTTTCGCCAAAGCGATATTGTAATCCCAGACATCGGCGCAGGCCGGGTCAAGCCAAGCAATCCCCTTATAATCTTTCCACACTCCGCCATTTTTGTTTTTCACCGCCCATTCGGGATGTTTTTTTACAAACGCATGGTCTTGGAAAACAACAACTCTCGCGATTAAATAAACGTTTGCCGCATGCGCTTTTTCAATCATTTTTTCCAAATCTTTAATAAGAATCGCACCCCCAATGGGGGTGCGACCCTCAAGAAGTCGGGGATTTTTAACATCAAACGCGATGTTGCCGTTTGAATCTTTTGCATCAACAACCATGGTGTTGAGTTCGGTGTTTTTAACGAGTTCCAAGAGTTCGTCGAAGCGGTAAATGCCGGCGGTGTGGGCGGTTAAATAGATTCCTTTGACGATGCCAGGCGCTTTTTCGTGGTAAACTTGAGGTTTTGTCGGAGAGGTTTCTGCCGAGGAATTGGAAGAACTAACAGGAAGAGGTCCCGATTTTTCGTAAATGAACCAGATTAAAACGCAGACCGCGAGGATAAACAAAAAAATGGCGAGCGCGGCCAGGATGCGCTTCCTTGTTAAATTGGTGACTATTTTTTGAACGGCTGTTTTTCGCATGTTTGTATTATATCAAATATGAAACTTTTAGGCATTGATTACGGTACAAAAAATATCGGTCTCGCGATTGGCGAAACGGGCGGGATGGCCCTGCCTTTTGGCGTTATTGAAAATATTTCGCGGAGCGATGTTGTTGAGGAAATCCAAAAAATGATAGACAGCGAAGGGGTTGGAATGATTGTTCTCGGTTTGCCTCAAACTGCAAGCGGCATTCCGTCAAAAATTACCAAGGAAGTTTTGGATTTCGGAGAATTTTTGTCAAAAAACTTATCCCCCCATCTTTCCCGAAAGTCGCAGGGTCTTTCTGGCAGGATTGAACATGGCAAGGAAAGATGGGGGGATAAATCCTTGCCCATAAAATTCCAAAACGAGCAATTCACCTCGAAAGAAGTGGAGAAACTGTTCCGGGATTATAAAAAAGAAAAAAGGGGTCTCAAAAAAGACGCAGTTGAGGCGATGGTGATATTGCAGAGTTACATAGAC
>DYHP01000052.1 GCA_020724105.1 Candidatus Methylomirabilis sp.
TATCTCATTTTAGTCCCTGAGCGCGGTTGAAGGGCTAAAATGAGCCAATCCCGACTTTATGTCGGGACGACAAGCTCAGGGGATAACTTTTGGACATTACTCTAATTTGAGACTTAAATAAGGGCCTTCACTGCATTGGTCTCAAAATCCCAATCCCAGTCACGGGTCAAGTCTGCTTATTAGCAGACAAGCGCAAGACCCTTTTTTCTTTTTGCGCGCACTTTCGCGCGCTATTCCAAAGGCTAGCCCAAAGGCTGAGCAAGATGCCTGACGTCCTCTTGTTTTTTTATAAGATTTAGGTTAAAATAAAATGGGAAACGAATTACGAATTCATCCCGAATATACGAATTTTTTGAATTTTGGATTTTGATATGAGCGGACACTCTAAGTGGTCTAAAATCAAGCATCAAAAAGCGGCAGGGGACGCGAAAAAAGGCAATCTTTTTTCAAAAATGGCTCGCCTCATTACCGTAGCGGCGCGGGAGGGCGGCGACCCGACTTTTAATTTCAAATTGAGATTGGCGATTGATTCGGCTAAAGCGGCGGGCGTGCCGAAAGAAAACATTGAAAGAGCGATTAAGCGCGGCACCGGCGAGGATAAAGAAGGCGCGGCGTTTGAAGAAGCGACTTATGAAGGTTTTGGCCCCGGCGGGGCGGCCATAATGATTTTTGTCGTGACGGACAATAAAAATCGCGCCATTTCCGACATCAAGCACATTTTAAGCAAATACGGCGGCAATCTGGCGGGCGCCGGCAGCGTTTCCTGGATGTTTGAACGAAAAGGCGTGCTCAGGTTTGAGAAAACGGCAATTTCAAAATCGTCAGACGAATTTCAGTTGGAATTGATTGAAGCGGGGGTTGAAGATATCAAGGAAGAGGATGGAATTGTTGCGGCTTATGTTTCGCCGAACGAGTTGGAAAAGGTTAAAAAGACCTTGGAAGAAAAGGGAATTACGGCGTCTGACGCGGAAGTTGAATTTGTCGCCAAGGACCAAATGCAAATCGCCAATCCGCAAGTTAAGGCAGGTTTGGAAAAGTTATTTGAGGAATTGGACGAGAACGAGGATGTGTCTGATTTTTATACAAATGCGACATAACTTAAAACAGCGTTTACCGGCGTTATTGCGAGCTTGGGCGAGCAAACGGCGTATCTCAGCGGAACTCATCATGGAAGCCGATTAACGCCGTGTTGCCTTGCGGCAACCTACGCGGAATGACGCCGTAAAATTTTATGCACGACTTACTTTTTGCCCAAGACATTTTTAATCAAGCATTAGAAGTTGTCAAAGATAATGGCGGGAAGAAAATTAAAAGCATTACCATTGCGATCGGAAAAATTGACCATCATGGAAAACTGCTTGAACCGTCGCATTTGAAATTTCATTTAGAAAATTTTTTTAATAGCACGCCCCACAAGGGGTTGAAGATTAAAATAAAGAAAGTAAAAGGAAATAAAATCATTTTAAAAGAAATAGAGGTATAGACTACGAAAGTACGAAAGACATCCTTACGGATGTCAGTCCCGATGGAATTTTGCGGACACCCTTACGGGTGTCAGTCCGGATGATGCGCTAAAAATTTCGCCACCGCCAAGGCGAGGTGCCGTTCGTGGCATAATTTCGATATCTTTGTAATTCCGTAGTAAACATATAAGTTCTTTAAAAATTAAACAAATCAAGAAGGGAGAAAGAGATGACGGAAAACATCAATGAAAAACTGGACAAATTGCCCGACATCGCCGTGATTGATCCGCGGGAATTCAGAAAATTTCTCACCAAACATTCGCCAGATTATTACAAAGAGCTTCACAGGAGACATTTTAACGAAGTGCCGCAGGAATTTTGGAAAAAACTTTTTGAATTGGCAGGGAATGACTGGTTTGATTTTTGGTCGCTCTTCGCCAACCCGATTCTTTACACGCCTTGCGGTTCGGCAATGCTGAATCTTTTATACTGGAAAAAATTAAATGAGGCGATGCGGGGGTGGCAAAATTTCAACGATAATTTAAGGGTGATGATGGGATGGGACACGCCAATGGGGCACACGGTCGGCATTGACGTGGCAGCGACGCTGAACGAGATAGTGATGGAAACACCGCTCTTGAAACTTCGTCACTACGCTCCGAAAAAACGGACTGTCGAGACGCCGATTTTTATCGTTTACAGCACCAAGGTGGGCGACGACGGAACCGGGATTTTCGGCGCTTTTACCGATTTGGAACTCGTGAATTTGAAGGAGTTTTTAAAAAACAACAATGGCGTTTTCCCGGGCTACATGATGAATTTCTTTTTTGACGCGGTAAGACCGAAGAAAAAAGCCGAACAGATGTACTCGACTTACGTAAAGGGAAAGGGTTGGAAACTTGACCCGCTTTTGTTCTGAAATGCCGAGTCGTCGCGGGATGTCCCCGGTCCGGCGCATTATGAATTTTTGCGGGAAATCTACAACAAGAGCTCGTTGGCCAAGGGTGAGATGCGGATTTTGGGAACGCAAATCAATCTGAAACGCATCGCCGTTCCTTATTACAATGCGGTTATGCGTTTTAACCACATTGTGCCAATGCCTATTGGGTTGCAAAATTCATTTTTAATCGACACGCCGCTTGACAGTCATCAGGTGATTCTAGTTTGTGATGGGCACGTGAGAGGCGTGGTCAACCCAAAATTATTCCCTTTTCTTTCCGAGTTTGCCAAAAAATGGACGCTATTATATAGAATAGAAGCAGATAGACGCGGACCCAGAAGTATCTCGACAAGTCGGGAACTGCGGGGCAGGTAGCAACGCGGATAAACGCGGAATTAAAATACCCCGATGTAAACATCGGGGTATTTTAATAAAGACAAATAAGTTAAATAGGCTAAATAAGTCCGATGGGTTTAACGCAGATTCACAGCACAATTATATGCTGTCGCCAGAGCATCGGCGGCGTCGTCTTGTTTGGGGTTTTTTTTAAGATTCAATAAAACCTGAAGCATTTTTTGAACCTGTTTTTTGTCAGCCTTGCCGTAATTGGTGGTGTTTTGTTTTATTTGAAGCGGGGTAAATTCGTAAATGGGGAGTTTGTTTTCCGCCAAAGTTAGAAGAATCACGCCGCGCGCTTGACCCACGGCAATGGCGGTTTTGAGATTTTTGCAGAAAAACAATTGTTCAATTCCCGCGCGGTCGGGCTTGTATTTTTTAATGATTCGTTTCAAATCCTCGCGTATCAATTTCAATCTCTCGGCATTCGGCATTTTCGCCGGCGTTTTTATGCAGCCGAAAGAAACGGCGGTGATTTTATTGCCGTTTTTTCTCAATACTCCGTAGCCAGTGGTGGCAAGGCCGGGATCGAGGCCGAGGATTATCATATTATAGACGCCCCTAAACGCCATCACCCCAGTATCAAAGCCCGACAAACTGTCATTCTGAACTTGATTCAGAATCT
>DYHP01000019.1 GCA_020724105.1 Candidatus Methylomirabilis sp.
TTATGCAAATCTACAAATCTTATGCCAATTTTCAAATTGCGAATTTGCAATTTGCAGATTGGCAGAGAATTCGCGGATTGGCATAATGCTCAAGCGAGTAACAAAAAAAGAGTCGCTAACCCGACGAACGCCTTGCGTCCGCCGAGCCCCCGCCCCGACTTAAAGTCAGGGTCGGAGTAAATGAATTATTTGATTTGTAACCTTGCATTCATATTACCAACCTCTATAAAATATGTCAAGAAGTCTATTTTTAATAGATTTTAACAGACGACGGCACATTATTTATAACAGCGGTCGCATTGTAATGCTTCGTCGGGAAACTTGAGAGTAATAAAAAAAGCGGCTTGGAATCAAGCCGCCAAAGCGAATCTCCCCATAGAAATGATTTGCAAAAATTTCGGGTACCCGGTACCCGAAATACTTAACAAAAAGTCTGCCGCCAAAATGACAAAAGACCGAATTTTTTATCCTGTAAACAGTTTAACATAAAAGCAAAAAATGAGTCAGACGTTCATTTTGCGCGAGACGCAAATACTTGCACTGATTCTTAAAAAATGTTACTATATTTATAAGAAATTTGCTCACAGAGTGAGCGTAATTTATCCCGACAGGTCGGGATAAAACTTGCTCCTCTAACTTCAAGTCGGAGTCGCGAGATTTGATATTTCGGCGCCGAAGGCGCTAAATTTCGTCCCGACAATCCGTCGGGACTAATTTCAGAAAGCCCCGACGATACGTCGGGGCGACCGAATTTCTAATATCTATTATATATGACCTCCATCACTATTTCCTTTTTTGGCCTGTCGTGCTTTAAATTCGAGGTAAAAAACGAAAAAGAAGCCGTTTTTGTCACCGACCCGTTTTCAAAGGAAAGCGGGCTAAAACTGCCGAGGAATCTGGCGGCTGATTTTGTTACCGTTTCGTCAGACCATCCGTTCCACAACGAAACCGAAGCGGTTAAAACCCTGTCGGAAAAAGGCAAATGGAGAATTTTCTCTCACCCCGGCGAATACGAAGTCAAAAACGTTTTTGTTGACGGCGCGGCGCAGGATGCTAAAGACAAGGGGGGTAGTGAAGCCCTAAGAGGGGTTCTACCACCCCCAAAAGACGGCAAAAACATGGCTAAAAACACCATTTTCCGCTTCACCATAGACGATGTGACAATAACCCATTTAGGGAATTTGGCCGCTAATTTAACAAGCGACGAAATACAAACGCTCTCAAGTTGCGACGTTTTGCTTGTGCCCATTTCTTCTGACGCGGAATTTTCCGCCTCGGGCGGGAAAAACGGCATTACGATGAAAAACCTAACCGACATTATCGCCAGCGTCCAGCCGAGAATCGTCATTCCAATGCACTACAAAACGCCGAGGCTCAAGGCGAATCTCCAGTCGCTTGATAAATTTTTAAAAGAAATCGGCAAGGGCAAGTTGGAAACGATGAAAAAATTCAAATTCGCCAAAAAGGACTTGCCGGCGGAAGAAACAAAAGTGGTGGTGTTAACAACCGAATAAGTCCCAATTCACCTAATTTCCAACCTATGTTTAAAAATAAACTCTTTTGGCTGATTTTTCTCCCAAGTATCGCAGTTATTCTTTTTGGCTACTATTTTACGACATACAAAACTATGAAATTCGGAAGATGGAGCTTGTCCCCCTACCTTTCCCGAACAATCCATGATGTTGCTGCAGAGATAAATGAATATAATATTACTGACAAAAATATTCTTTCCGAAATTTTAAATTCCGTGGAAAGGTGGGGGGATAAATCGGGTAAAATCGACGCGGAAATTTTTAACGGATTAAACCAAGACCTGGAAAATATCGCGGGTTCTCTAAACAATGTTGTCCGGCGGACGGGAGCGCAAAATAATTCAACAATACAAAAAAGTCCGACTTCAACAGAAAATATTATTAAAAATATCAAAGATAAAATATCCACTGCGACAGAATATGAAAAATAAAGAAGAATCTATAGATAAAAATCTAAATACGCAATCACGAGTTGAACTCCGTCCCATAACGGACGAAATGCAGGAATCGTATTTGGATTACGCAATGTCGGTTATCATCGCCCGCGCCTTGCCCGACGCCCGCGACGGCCTAAAGCCCGTGCAGCGCAGAATTCTTTACGCCATGTGGGAAGAAGGTCTGCGGCATACGGCAAAATTCCGCAAATCGGCGACTGTCGTCGGTTCGACTTTGGGCAGATACCATCCCCACGGCGATACGGCGGTTTACGACGCCATGGCGAGAATGGCGCAGGATTTTTCTTTGCGGTATCCGCTTATCGACGGCCAAGGTAACTGGGGCTCCATTGACGGCGACTCACCAGCCGCGATGCGATACACTGAGGCGCGTCTCTCTTCCATTGCCGAGGAAATGTTAAAAGACATTGAAAGAAACACGGTTGATTTTATGCCGAATTACGACGGCGCCCATCAAGAACCCAAGGTTTTGCCGTCGCTTCTGCCGAATCTTTTGCTTAATGGCACCACGGGCATTGCCGTGGGCATGGCAACCAACATTCCGCCGCATAATCTTGGTGAACTTTGTGACAGCATTTGCCGCCTTATTGATAATCCCAACTGCACCATTGAGGAATTGACGCAATTTGTCCAAGGCCCGGATTTTCCCACCGGCGGCATCATTTACAACAAGCAGGACATTTTAAACGCCTACGCTTCAGGCAAGGGCGGCATCGTTTTGCGGGCAAAAACCGAAATTGTGGAAGACAAAAACAATTTTAAAATCATCGTCACCGAAATTCCCTACCAAATCAACAAATCAAATCTTTTGGAAAAAATCGCCGGGTTGATTAATGACAAAAAACTTGAGGGCGTCAGGGATTTGCGCGACGAATCGGGCAAAGAAGGCATCAGAATCGTTTTTGAATTGAAGCGCGACGCTTATCCCAAAAAAGTATTAAACAAACTTTTTCACATCACCGAACTCCAGACGACTTATCACTTAAACACTCTGGCTTTGGCGGAAGGAATTTTGCCGAGGGTCCTGAATTTAAAAGCATTGCTTCTGGCCCACATCGAGCACCGCAAAGAAGTGATAAAACGTCGAGCGCAATACGATTTAACAAAAGCCAAAGAACGCGCTCATATTTTGGATGGCTTAAAAATCGCCATCGCCAACATTGACCGCGTCATCGCGATAATCAAAAAATCCGCCGACCGCGACGAGGCGAAAATAAATTTGATGAAAAAATTCCGCCTGACAGAACCGCAGGTAATCGCCATTTTGGAAATGCGGCTGCAGCAATTGGCGAATCTTGAAAGAATAAAAATCGAACAAGAGTTGAAAGAAAAGAAAGAATTGATTAGAGACTTGGGAAAATTGCTCGCCTCGCCGAAAATGATACTTGGAACAATCAAAAAAGAATTGCAGGATTTGAAAGAAAAATTCGGCGACGCCCGGCGCACCGAAATCATCGCTCACGGCGTCAAGGAATTTTCGATTGAAGATTTGATCCCGAATGAAGCGACCATTATTATTTTGACTTCGCAAGGGTACATCAAAAGAGTTCCGCCGACCACTTTCAAAACGCAGGAACGCGGCGGCAAAGGCGTAATGGGCCTCACCACCAAAGAAGAAGACGTCGTCGCCCAACTCTTATCCACCGAAACGCACGCCGATTTGCTTTTCTTCACCGACCGCGGCAGGGTCTTCCAGCTCAAGGCCTACGATGTTCCGTCCGGAACACGCACTTCAAAAGGGCAGTCAATCGTTAATTTCCTCCAACTTTCGCCGAACGAAAAAGTCGCCGCCATTTTATCTTTCAAGGATTTGGAGGACTATAAATTTTTGGTGATGGTAACGACCAAGGGCTTGATTAAAAAAGTTGACATCGAACAATTCAAGAGCGTCAGGCGTTCGGGACTTATCGCCATCAAGTTGAAAGGCGACGACAATTTGCGCTGGACAAAACCGTCAACCGGCAGCGACGACATTATGCTTGTTTCAACCGGCGGGCAATCAATCAGATTTAACGAAAAAGACGTGAGACCTATGGGCAGGGCGACCGCCGGCGTCCGCGGCGCGCGCCTCGGAAAAGGCGATGAAATTGTCGGCATGGATATTCTTCCCAAGGATTTGGCGAAAAAAGACGTCTTGGAACTTTTGGTGGTGATGGAAAACGGCTACGGCAAAAGAACGAATGTGAGAAGTTACAAAGTCCAGCATCGCGGCGGCTCGGGCATCAAAACCGCCAAAATCACCTCAAAAACCGGCAAAATTGTTTCCGCATTTGTTATCAATGCTTTGGAGGAGCAGGATTTAATCGTCATTTCCTCATACGGCCAGGTCATCAGATTGCCGATGAAAAGCGTTTCCACCCTCGGCCGCGCCACCCAAGGCGTGAGAGTGATGAGATTCAAGGAAAATGAGGACAAAGTGGCCAGCGTAACGTTCGTGTAGTTATAGAAGCAGATTAACGCAGATAGTTACGCAGATAAACGCAGAAAATAAAAATCCCCGTGGAAAAATCCGGGGGGATTTTGAATTTCGGGGTCGCACCCTGAAATTTCACCTCCTGAAAAAAGTGGCAATGTCGCCGATGTCGCTCATAAGCATATTTAAAAAGAACAGGGCAATGATAAACTGTCCCAAATAAGTGTAAATCGTGATTGACCAGTCATAAACCCTTCCCTCGCCAAAAAGCCGGCGGATAACCTTTTTAAGAATTTCCAGCGCGATATTTCCGCCGTCAAGCGGATAAATCGGCAACAAGTTCATTACGGCAAGAATAATGGAAAAATACCAAATCGTCGCGACATAATCCCAGAATCCCGTGTGAATTGCCGAAGCGAGGCCTATTGTCGCGATGGCTCCGCTGTGTTCCATGGGAGACATAAAGAGAATGTTCTTGATTAACCAGAAAATAAACAGAAAAATCCCAACCGCCATCACCTTAGACCAAAACCAGAAAAGGTAAAAAACCGATTTGACCGCGTAAATCGGAATTAAATACCACGCTGGCGCCGCCGCCAAAGTCGCCGTGGAAAAAAGAAATTTAAAGGTAAACCCTTCGGGGCAGGCGGCAAAAAGAATCATTCTTAAGAGCACGGCTGAAATCAGATTTGCCGAAACACCGGCCAAAAGAATGAGGATTTTCTGCCACAATGCCGCATCTTCAATGAATCTGCCTTCCGCGCCATGCGACTTTTTATCAGCCTGACTTTTTAACTTCACATACCCGCCCAAAAGCCACAAGCACAAATAAATCGGAATTTTGCGAAAGGTGAATAATTTGATTCTTGGACTCCAAAAACCAACACCGAATTCCGCCACTCCCACGCCGCAAAGTCGCGCCGCCAAAGCATGCCCGCCTTCATGAATAATCACAACAACAATCAGCATCAAAATTCCCGCCAAAATCGTTGCCAGCATCTTTTTCTCCTTGTCTTAAACATCATTTAAATTTTTAATGTCCTAACCACATTCTGCCACCTCCTTCTCCTCTTGTCAATTTTAAATCAATAATATATAATAAGTTCAGATTTAAGTTATAAGAATTAAGTTGACAGTTTCGGATTTCAGATTTGGTAATTTAAATTTTGACGAAGTTAAAATTTATATGGGTCTTCCCGGACATCGTCGCACCTCTTCTGATAAACGCCGCCGAGCGGCGCATTTCGCCTTAAAAAAGAGCGGTTTGTCTTTTTGTTCCAAATGCCAATCGCCTCTATTGCCGCACCACGCCTGTTTAAAATGCGGAACGTACAAAGGAAGAGGGATAATAAAAATAAAAACTGAAAAACCTAAACACCGAAAAACCTAAAAACAAAGAGATAAAATCACAAAAACAAACTTACTGAATTGACCTAATTAACCTAATTATTCTAATTATTCTTTGTTTTTTAATTTTGAACAATGGTGTTATGGCCAACCGTCATCTTTCCCGTTCCGTCGCCATGCAAATCCTTTTTGAATGGGATTTCAATAATTTTGACCCGCAAAAACTTGAGGGCGTTTTTGAGCGCGCCACCAAAGAATTTACCCCCAAAACCGAAGAAAGCGACGAATTTGTCAAAGAATTGGTTGAGGGCGTGCAAAAAAACTTGAAAGAAATCGACAAACTGATTCGCAAATACGCGCCGCAATGGCCGATTGAACAACTTACTGCCGTAGACCGCAATGTTTTGCGCTTGGGCACTTACGAATTGGTTTTTTCCGAAAACATTCCTTCCAAAGTCGCCATCAATGAAGCGATTGAACTCGCCAAAACCTTCGGTTCTGAATCGTCGGGAAAATTTATCAACGGCGTTTTGGGCGCGATTTATAAAGAAAGAGCGGAACAAGGCATTGTGAAAGATGCGGACAAACAAAGGACAGAGGAACAAAAAACAAAATAATAACTAAAAATTCGGTCGCTTCGCTCCCTGAAACTAGAAATTTGCTCACTTCGTTCGCGAAATTTGATGCCTATGGCATCGTAATTATTTACAATTTCGTTCCCGCGAGGAACAAATTTCGTCCCCCGAAGAGAGACAAGTTTCATCCCGATGAAATCGGGATTAGTTTCGCGAGTGAAACGAGCAAATTTCATCAATTTTATGAAGGACTTTTCTCTCTTGGAAAAGAGGCTCGGCGTCACCTTTAAAAACCAAGACCTTTTAAAAACCGCGATGACTCACCGTTCGTATATCAACGAAAACCCCAAATCCCCCCTCCCCCATAACGAACGGCTGGAATTTTTGGGCGATGCGGTCCTGGAATTGGTGGTTACAAAATATCTTTACAATAATTACTCCGAACCCGAAGGCGAACTGACCAACTGGCGCGCCGCTTTGGTCAACGCCAATATGCTCGCCCGCGTTGCCAAAGAACTGGACATTGAAGATTTTTTGCTTCTTTCAAAGGGCGAAGCCAAAGACAAGGACAGCAAAGCGCGGCTTTACATTTTAGCCAACGCTTTTGAGGCGGTCGTCGGCGCCATTTATCTTGACCGGGAGTTTGAAATTTCCGAAGAATTCATTGAAAAAGTTTTGCTCTGGCGGCTTAAAGAAATCATTGAAAAAAAACTCTATCTTGACCCGAAAAGCCGATTTCAGGAAGCCGCCCAAGAATTTGCGGCCACAACGCCTTCTTACAAAGTTTTGGAAGAAAAAGGGCCTGACCACGCCAAATGGTTTCGGATCGGCGTCTTTTTGGGAGAAGAACTCGTTGCCGAGGGCGAGGGCTCTTCAAAACAAGAAGCCCAAGTTCAAGCGGCGGAAAGAGCATTAGAAGAGAAGAGATGGTGAGACCAAAAACCAAAGACTAAAAACAAATAGGCAAAAATATAAAAACGAACGCTGTAATTTTCAATTTTTAATTCTTAATTTTTATTGAAATTTTTATTGACTTAATTTTTAAATGTTTAAAAATTTAAAATTTCAAATTAAAAATTGAAGTGTATGACCATAAATGAATTATTCAACTATACTTGTAAATCCAAGGCCTCTGACCTGCATTTGATTGCGGGGCTCAAGCCAATCGTCAGAATCCACGGCGAACTGCAGGAAGTCGCCAAATCAAAACCGCTTTCAGGCAAAATGATTCAGGATATGATTTTTGAAATCCTTTCCCGCGAACAGGAAGAAAGATTTATGAAAGAGAAAGAACTTGATTTTGCCAACCAAATCGCCTCTGGCGTAAGATTCAGAATCAACATCCATTTTGAAAAAGACAATATGTCTTTGGCCGCCCGCTTAATCCCTTTCAAAATTCCGACAATGGAAGAAATTGAAATGCCGAAAGTGGCTTTTGATATGGTGAGAATGCCCCACGGACTGATTCTTGTCACCGGACCGACGGGCAGCGGGAAATCAACCACCATGGCAGCAATGATTGATTTAATCAACAAAGAAGAAACGGCCAACATCATCACCCTTGAAGACCCGGTTGAATTCCTTTTTGAACCTCAGAAAAGCATTTTCCGCCAGCGCCAAGTTGGCACTGACACTCATTCTTTCGCCGAAGGATTAAAGCATATGTTAAGACAGGACCCCGACGTGGTCATGGTCGGCGAAATGAGAGATTTGGAAACTATTGCCACCACGCTGACTGTTGCCGAAACCGGGCACTTGGTTTTCGCCACTTTGCACACCTGGTCGGCGGCGCAAACAATAGACAGAATCATCGACGTTTTTCCGCCGCACCAGCAAAACCAGATACGGCTTCAATTGGCCATGACCTTGCGCGGAATCATTTCCCAGCAATTATTGCCCAAGGTCGGCGGCGGCAGAACGGCGACAAGAGAAATTTTACTCAATACTCCGGCCGTGGCAAACTTAATCAGAGAAGGCAAAGTCCAGCAGCTTAACACCGTAATGCAAACCAACGCCAGGCTCGGGATGGTTACGCTTGACCAGGATTTGAAGCGTTTGATTAAAGAAGGAAAAATCGCCAAAGAAACCGCTGAGGCGTACAATCTGTCGCTGAAACAGGCGGAGTGATAAGCGCCAACCCGTTGGACTTATTGGTCCTATTGGACTTATTAGACTTATTAAACAAAAAAGGGCTTTTAGAAAAGCCCTTTTAAAATCTTTCGCGTACATCCGCGTTGTCATCCGCGTTCACCCTCCTAAATTTTGCGAGGCAAAACTTGGGAGGGTGAATCCGCTTCTATTTAAAACACTCTCCAGCGCCCATTGCTTAAACAAATCTCTTGGTCTATAAATCTTCTTTTGAAATCGCTGTAACCTCGCCAAGAAAACGGCTCCCATTTCTGGCGTATGTGCCCAAAGTTCAGATATTTAATATTGTGTCCAAGGGCGTATTTAAACCAATGGTCAATAAGACCCGTGGCGACTCGGAGCGTTCTGCCCTTGTCGCTTGAATAAGCGACAAAATGAGCCGAGATGTTCCCATAATTTATCACTGCCAACCCGCCCATTATTCCCTGAGCGAAGTCCCAACGAAGTTGGGATGGAGTCGAAAGGTCTGTAATGGAATTGATGTGAGGGCATGCGACCCAAAACTCCATTGAGGATTTATCTGCGTCTTTAATCATTGAGACAAAACCTTCTTTGAGGGAAGGTTTAAGCGTTGACGATTTTAATCCTTCGATAAACGCGTCTGCCGCCACAGAGCCGATTCCAACGCCCGACGCCTCAAATTTCTTCAAATTCCGCCTCGCCATTTTGCTCCATTTGCTCCGATATTCCGGCGCGACAATTGAAAATCCATTGCCTTTTTGGTGCAAAGGAATTAAGCTTTTTATCCACGGCCAACCCGCCATCTTTTTCTCCCACGGCGTCCAAAAAATTATTCCGTGCCGGCATCCGAAATTTCTAAGCCCCGCGACATCCGGCTCTTTGTCCGTGTGCATCGCGTTGACAACACAAAACCCCAAAGGCAGTCGCTGGATGCAAAGAAAGGAACGCGTTCCCCCCGTAACAACAAAATTGCGCTTTTGTAACGTTTCTGTCCACACGCGGTCTTGAAAAATATTGTAATAGTCCTCGGGGATGTTTGATTTTCTTGGGGGGCAGTGAAGCCCCAAAGGGGATTCTACTACCCCCCCTGCAACAAGAAGCGTATTGCTTTTAAATTTTATCTGTTTTAGTTCAGAAAATGCGCCGTTCCATATTTTTGGAATATCGCCGTCTTCCCCGCTCAAATATGTGGCGAAATTAATCAAAACAATCCCCGGTTTTTTTAAAATTTTATGAATGTCGGAAATAAAATCTTTGTCTTTCAGAAGCAACGAGGGTTTGTTTCCGCAAAAAAGATCAACAATAATCAAGTCGTACTTTTTTTGGCAATTTTTAACAAATAAAGCCGCGTCAGAAATAAAAAAACGCACCCCCTCTATCTCCCCCTGTTCCCCGACTTGTCGGGGAATAGATGAAGTAATGTGGGGGTTGCCGAAATTTTTATAAATCTTTTTCCCTATCTCTATCATCATCGGGTCGTAATCAACCGCGTCGACTTGGCTGTGCGGCCAAAAATGTCTCACCGCCTCTATGGCGCACCCAGCGCCCGCTCCCAGCACCAAAACATTTTTCACCGACATTTCATGTCGGAGAATTCTCCGACATGAAATGTCGGTTTTATTTTTCAAAACGACACGCCACATTTTCTCCAAATAATTGCTGCTATACCACTCGCCCTCGGGGACCGAAAGCGTCCAACTGCCGTTCCAATACCGCCTCAGGGTCAACTCGCCGTTTATTTCCGAATGAAATTTTGACTCCTTAAAAAAAATCGACATATCAACTACAGGGTCGCGCCCTGTAAAACATTCAACGCCCCCGGCAGGAATCGAACCCGCATTCCCGGTTCCGAAGACCGGTGCTCTATCCATTGAGCTACGAGGGCAAAATTAAACTTTAAATCACTATATCCAATTTATCAACGAAAATCAAGGATGGCACAAATTCTATGCTTTTTACCATTTGCCACCCCGCTTATTTTCTAGTAAAATAATATTAGTAGAATTAGTATTCATTTGTATATTGGCATCGAGGCTTATGAAACTCATTTTTGACTGGTTAAAAAAAAATAATTTTGAAATCTGGGCTCATGCGGTCTCAGAGGGCGATTTGCGAATAGAGCCTGTGGATAATTTTAAGTCTGTTGATTTTTCCGCCGAAGTCCCGCTTGATAGCTGGAAACAGGCGTTTTTCCCGTCCAATCACTGTTTATTTGAATTTAATAAACCTCCGGCTAAGAAAAAAATCCCCCTCAATCCCCTTTTATTAAGAGGGGAAACGGGGGGATTTAAAGAAGGAACGAAAAGAATAGCCCTCTTCGGTATGCGTATCTTTGATCTCGAAGCCTTGCAATTATATGACGCCGTTTTTGCGCGCGACCCGTATTATCAATCCCGGAGAAAAAACATTTTAATTATCGGCTTTGCCTCAAAAAACGAAAAAAAAGATACGGAGATCCTTTTTGACAAAACCTTTTCCGAGGAAAGATTATCTTCTTATAATTTCGACATTTTTTGGGGTGAGAAGAGCAAAAGATATTTTACTGGTTCTCCGAAAGGAAAAAAAATTCTAAAAGATTTAAAAATTGAATCGGCGTCATTCGGCGCGGGCACTGAAAGTGCGCGGCATAATTCGGCTTCTATGCTGTGGAGAGATTACTTAAATTGGAAAAAGATTATAGACACCGCCTTGGATAGTAAAATTTGGGATGAATTAGGCAAAACCTGCCTTGCCTGCGGCAAATGCTCTATCGCCTGTCCAACCTGCTTTTGTTTTGATATCGCGGACGAATTTCAACCCCCACTTACTCCCCCTATTCCGACCGAGGCGTCGGAACAGGGGGGGGTAGAGAGGGTTATTCGCACCAGATGCTGGGGCAATTGCTTTTACCAAGAATTCCACCGCATGGCAATAAATAACATTTTCAATGACAACATTCGCGACCGCATCGCTTTTTGGTATATTCACAAATTCGTCCGCGTCCCGGTTGAATATAAATTAAGAGGTTGCGTTGGATGCGAACGCTGCCACCGCGTCTGCCCGGTGGATATAGATATTAAAAAGAACCTGAAGAGACTTGAAAAATCGTTAAAAAATAAAAAGCGACCGTGAGACTCTTCATTTATGAAAAACCCCTATCTCCCGCGAATCGCAACAATCTTCAACAAGAAAAAAGAAGATGACGACATCTATCTTTTCACTTTGAAATTCAGAGACGGAACACTGTTAAATTTCAATCCCGGCCAGTTTGTTTTGGCCGGCATTCCCGGTTTTGGCGAATCGGCTTTTGATGTCTGCTCATCTCCTTCTGACAAAAACACATTCCAAATCTGCGTGAGAAAAGTGGGAGTTAACACCGCAAAAATGGTTGATTTAAAAATCAATGATTCCATTTTTGTGCGCGGCCCTTTTGGCAACGGTTTTCCGATTGAAACTGTGCGGAAGAAAAATTTACTGCTTGTCGGCGGCGGCACTGGCTTTATTGTCATAAGAGGATTACTTCAATGTTTCCTTTCAAATGGAAAGACATCCGATGTCCTCAGGACATCGGATGTCGAACAAAAAAAGAAGATTCAAATCTTCTACGGCGCGCGCGATTGGAATTCGCTGCTTTTCCGTGACGAGTTTGATTCTTGGGGGAAAATCGCCTCCTTACATCTAATCTTGGAGGAGCCGCCTGAAATGCCCGCCTGTCCGCGGGGATTGATAACAAAGTTATTTGAAATCACAAAAATTATTGAGAAGCCAACAATTATTATGGCCGGTCCGCCGATGATGTACAAATTTTGCTTGCAAGAAATTCAAAAAAGATTAAACGTCCCCGATAATAAGATTTATTTATCGCTGGAAAGAAGAATGCACTGCGGCATCGGCGTCTGCCAGCACTGCGCTATCGGAGAAAAGTACGTATGCACTGACGGACCAGTATTTACATACGAAGAACTAAAAAAGATAAAAGGAGCGCTTTAATATGTGTTTAACTTTACCCGGACAAATTATAAACTTGAAAAAAAACGCAGCATTTATTAAAAACAACGAAACTGTTCAAAAAATCAATATCTCATTATTGCCTAATTTACAAATCAACGATTGGATTTTGCGCATTAACAATTTAGCGATAAAACAAATCTCGCAAAAAGACGCTCAAGAAATCATAGAATTATTGGAAGGTCAAAAAAAAATTAACCTTTCGCAAATAAACGCAAGGTTTCGGAAGATTATTAAGGCGTCTAATGTCCGCTGTCTAACCAAAAAAGAGATTATCTATCTATTAAATATTGAAGGACCGGAAAAAGAAGCGCTTTTTTCTGAGGCAAACATTGCCCGTAAAACTAACCTCAAGGATTTTATTTGCATTCATGGAATTATTGAGTTTTCTAACTTTTGCCAAAATGATTGCCTTTATTGTGGTTTAAGAAAACAGAATCGAAAATTGAAAAGATACAGAATGAGCGTTGACGAGACAGTAAAAACTGCGGTGAAAGCGGTGAAAGAAAAAGGTTACAAACTTTTAGTGCTCCAATCCGGCGAAGATTCTTTTTATACCGACGAAACACTTTGCGAGATTATAAAAAAAATAAAAGAAAAATGTAAAGTATTTATTTTAATGAGTGTGGGCGAAAGAGGATATGAATGTTATAAAAAAATGAAACAAGCCGGCGCTTTGGGAGTTCTCTCCCGCTTTGAAACTTCTAATCCAAAATTATTTAAAAAATTACATCCGACCGGGAAAAACTTTAAAAACCGTTTCAAACATTTAAAATTTATGAAAGAATTGGGTTATTTTATAGCCACCGGTTCTCTGATTGGCCTTCCCGGACAGACAATTGAGGATTTAGCCGATGATATTTTAATGATGAAAAAATGGGCAAATATGATTTCTGTGGGCCCGTTTATTCCAACGGCTGAAACTCCTTTGGCCCTAGCTCCTAATAATGCAAAAATTAAAAATTGGAAAGTAGAGATGAATTTAAAGATGATTGCTGTTTTGAGATTATTAATGAAGGAGGTGAGAATACCGGTCGTCACGGCTTTAGAAACATCGGCTGGCGAGGACGGTAGAAAAAAAGCTCTGCGGGCTGGGGCAAATTCGTTAATGTTTAACCTCACGCCAGCAAAATATCGACCATTTTATAAAATCTACGGCAACAAATTTTATCAAAAAGAAAATATCTGGGAGAAATACGGGTTATTTAAATATGAAGAAAGTTATAAGATGTTGGAACAAAAAATGACGAAAGAATTGGAGAAAAAAAACATTTATGCCTAATATTAAAGACGTCGTGGAAGAACAAGAAATATTCAATATCTTAAAAAAAACTCAGAATCCCTCGCGCGAACAGGTTGTAAAAATTTTAAATAAAGCCCAAGAGAAAAAAGGCCTCAACTTAGAAGAGGTCGGTTATCTAGTCAACATAAAAAATCCTCCCTTAATAGAAAAAATGTTTAAGGCGGCAGGCGAAATTAAAAAAGAAATCTATGGCGAAAGATTAGTTTTATTCGCGCCTCTGTATGTTTCAAGTTTTTGTGTTAATGACTGTGAGTATTGCAGTTTTCACAGGAAGAATCCGGCCCCGCGGAAAAAATTAAGTTTAGAAGAAGTTAAAGAGCAGGTAAAGATTTTAGAGGATATGGGGCACAAAAGATTATTGCTTGAATGCGGCGAGCACCCGGTTGAAAACACAATTGATTATGTAGTTGAGGTTATTAAAACCATCTACGAGACTAAGTCTAATAAGGGCGAAATAAGACGGGTTAATGTTAATCTGGCCGCCACGACTGTAGAAAATTATCGCAAGTTAAAAGCCGCCGGCATCGGCACTTATCAACTTTTTCAAGAAACTTATCATCGTACAACTTATGAAAAATTACATAATGGGCCAAAGGCGGATTACGAACGACAGTTATTCGCTCACGACAGAGCTTTTGAAGCAGGAATAGATGATGTCGGTCTAGGCGTTCTTTTTGGTTTGTATAATTGGAAATTTGAAGTATTAGCTTTAATTTCTCACGCTCAATATTTGGATAGAAAATTCAATGTAGGACCTCACACTTTTTCCGTACCCCGCTTCCAACCCGCGGAAACAGTCAAGATAAAATTGCACCACGCGGTCTCGGAAGATGAATTATTAAAAATAATCGCTATCCTACGTCTGGCCGTGCCTTACACCGGAATGATTATTTCAACCAGAGAACGGCCAGAAATAAGAGCAAAAGCATTTAAAATCGGCATTTCTCAAACCAGCGCCGCCTCTTGCGCATCTCCCAATGGTTATAGCAATGACCACAGCAGAGACGAAGAACTGTCTCAATTTTCTCTTCAGGATCACCGTAATGTTAACCAATTCTTGATAAGTATTTTAAAACAAGACATTCTGCCCAGTTTTTGCACCGCTTGTTATCGCTCCGGCCGCACCGGTAAAACTTTTATGGAATTGGCTAAGCCGGGCGATATTCATAATTTTTGCCGACCAAATGCCTTATTGACCTTTGCAGAATATTTGGAAGATTACGCAATACCTCAAACTAAAAAATTGGGCGATCAAATTATTCAAAAATACTTAAAACAAATCCTTTCTTCCGACATTAAAGAAGAAACAAAAAAAAGATTAGAAAAAATCAGAAAAGGAGAAAGGGATATCTATTTTTAAAAATGTGAAAAAACTTAAAATCGGCATTTTCAGCTTAACCTGCTGCGAAGGGTGCGAATTCGCTATTTTAGATTTGGGCGAACAACTTTTTAAATTGACTGAAAAAATTGACATTGTTAATTTTCGGCTTTTGGAAGAAAATAAATATCCGGAATTGGAGAAGCACGACATCGCTTTTGTGGAAGGAAGCCCTATTACAAAAGAAAACGGAAAAATGTTAAAGGAAATCAGAGAAAAGAGTAAAATTTTGATTGCTTTGGGAAATTGCGCGGCAATGGGCGGCATACACCAAATTAAAAATTGGGGCGACAAAGAAAAAATAAACAAATCGGTTTATAAATACTGGAAACAAGTGGAAAATCCGGCAATCCCACGCCTTGATGAAGTTGTAAAAGTTGATTTTACCATTCCCGGCTGCCCGATTGTCGGCGAGGAATTTTTGGAAATCATGCTCCAATTGATTAACGGCCGGCTGTTGCGCGAAAAAACCAATCCCGTTTGCCATGAATGCCAAACACAGGGCTTTCCCTGTTTATTGCAGCAAGACTGCGTTTGCCTCGGACCAATAATTTGCGGCGGCTGCGGCGCCATTTGCCTGAAGGGCGGCCAGGCCTGCTGGGGATGCCGCGGAAGAATTAAAAACTCCAAAGGTTCAGAAGAGGCGATTGCCAATTTAATAAATCATTTAACCAAAAATTTTCCCAAGGAAAAAATTGAATGGATTAAAGAATTCTTTGGAATAAAGAAAGAATTATAGAAGCCGATAAACGCTGTGCGCTTCGCCCAGTATAGCCACTCCGTGATTATACCGGGCTTTGCGCCAACGCCGAACTGCGCCGTTATCGGCGTTAAAACGGCGTAGTTGCCGCGAGGCGAGCGGCGTCATAACGGCTTTTACATAATATGAAGATTAAAATCAACCATATCGCCAAGACCGAGGGGCATCTCTCTTTTGAGGGAGCATTATTTAAAGGCGATATCGCTCGGGCAAAAATTATCACCCTGGAAGGCGCGCGGCTCATTGAAGGAATGCTTGTCGGGCGCCCATATTACGAAGCGCCAATTTTAACTTCGCGCGTCTGCGGCATTTGCCCGATTGTTCATATGTTAACTTCCATCAAAGCCCTGGAATCGGCAATGAATATAAAAATTTCGGAACAAACGAAATTACTGAGGAAAATCCTTGAAAACGCCCAAATAATCCATAGCCATGCCTTGCATTTATTCTTTTTGTCAGGGCCCGACTTCTTGAACTTCTCAAACGATTTAAAATTCATCAAAAAATTTCCCAAAGAAACCGCGGCGGCCGTGAGAATGCGCGATTTCGCCTTAAATTTGGTAAGAATTGTGAGCGCCCGCGCCATTCATAATTTAACCCCCGAAGTCGGCGGATTTAAAAAATTACCCCCGAAACAAAAACTCCAAAAATCGCTGAATAAAACAGACAAGGCGGTTGCCGACGCCAAATTTTTAATAGAATTTTTCGCAAAATTAAAATATCCGCATTTTGAAAGAAAGACAAACTTTGCTTGTTTGTCGGATAAAAAAACCTATCAAATTTATAATGGCGGCATTTCCTTCAACGGAAAAACAATACCCACCAAAGATTTCTACAAACATTTTAAAGAGGAAGAATTCCCACAAGCGATGGTGAAACGTTGTAGATTTGAAGGCCAGAATTATATGGTCGGCGCCATTGCCAGAATAAACAACAATTTTAAGTATTTACACAAAGAATCAAAAAAGGCGTGGTTGAGGTTTAATCTCCCAAGGAGATTAAACCTCGATCTCGCCGCCCCTATTTATAATCCGTTTTATAACATTGCCGCCCAGGCCGTTGAATGTCTGGAATTATTGCTTCAAATTGAAAAAGATTTAAAAAATTTAATCAAAAAATCGCCTTCTCCCACAACAATAAAATTTAGAATTAAAGCTGGCAAAGGCATTGGCGCGCTTGAAGCGCCTCGCGGCACTTTGTACCACTATTACGAAATTGACAAAAAGGGCATTATTAAAAAATGCCAGATAATCACTCCTACGGCGCAATTTTTAAACAATCTTGAAGAAGATTTGAAAAGTTATCTGCCGAAAACAAAAAAAATGTCGGCAAAAGAGAGGGAGCAAAAATTAAAAACGCTAATTAGGGCATACGACCCGTGCATAGCGTGCGCCACGCATTAAAGCCGCCATTTCA
>DYHP01000020.1 GCA_020724105.1 Candidatus Methylomirabilis sp.
CAAGCGAATTTATCGACTCCTCACGAAATTTGGTGGCAGAAAGTAGATATTCCCCAAATTTATTATACAAAAACATCTCCGAGAGCGCAATCAAACAAAAAAAACGGCTATGACTTGTGGTCTTAGCCGTTCTGGGTTTAATAGAGATTAGGAACAAAATTCAGCGGTCGCTGAATTTTGTTCCTAAATTAAAAAGGGCTTTCGCGCGGAAAGCCCTCAATGATAAACATGTTATTTTTGTTCAGTTTCGTTGTAACGGGGACGAAACCGAACAAAATAAATCTTTAATCGTTCTGCCCCTCGCGTATCCGTTTTTGGCGGGCGAGTTCGGCGCGTTTGTCTAAAAATCTTTCAACCCTGCGAAGACCGGTTAAAACAACAAGGGCTGCCACGGCGCCAAAAAGCGACAGAAAATAAAACCCGAAGCCGGCCGCCATGCCCAAACTCGCCACCGTGAACAATCCCGCGGCTGTAGTCAAGCCCTTAATCTTTTGTTCTTGGAAAATAATAAGACCCGCGCCGATAAAACCAATGCCTGTGACAACTTGCGCGGCAATGCGGGCCGGGTCGCCAATGTGTCCGCCTGATTCAAAAACGCTCTGCGAAATAATGGCAAAAATACAGGCGCCGAGCGACACCATGATAAAAGTCCGAAGCCCAGCGGCCTTGCCCGCGTATTCCCTTTCCACGCCGAGCAACCCAGCGCTGATTAAAGCAATTAAAATTTTAATTAGATAAGTGTAGTCCCACACCATAAAATTATAAATCCGAATATCGAAATCCGAAACAATAATTATAAAGCCAAATTCACCTAATTCACCTAAGGCCTAATAAAATGTTTGAAGTTCAAAACCTAAAAATTTTTGCATTGGACATTTTGTCATTTGACATTTTATTGGAAATTGGAAATTAGATGAATTGGAAATTTTGCGGCGTTCGTTTCGTGCTTTGGATTTTAGATAAGCGCGCTTATCTTTATCATAACCCAATTAAACACTCTGCTCAAGGTGTGGATGCCTAAAAATGAATCGGCCAAAATTATTAAAAGTAAAATTATTGTGCCGCGCGTTTCCAAAAAATAACGGATTTTCGCGTGCTTTGGGGCGGACAACGCCACAAAAAGCAATTTTGAACCGTCAAGCGGCGGAATCGGGATTAAATTAAAAAGCATTAAGATAATGTCAATGAAAAGCAGAACGAATAAAAATTGAATTAATAAATTGGCGGCGGACAAAATACCAAAGGCGCTGAAAAATTTTAAAACCCCGAAACACAGAGAAGCCATTATTAAATTCGCCGACGGTCCCGCCAAGGCGACAATCGCCGGTCCCCATTTTTGATTTCTTAAATTATAAGGATTAAAAGGCACCGGCTTGCCCCAGCCGATTCCGATAAAAATCAAAGCCAGCAAACCCACCCAGTCAATATGAGACAAGGGATTTAAAGTAAGACGGCCGGCGTCCTTGGCGGTCGTATCGCCCAAAGAATACGCGGCTAAAGCATGTGAAAATTCGTGAACAGTTAAAGCAATAAGGATTACTCCAATCCAAACAAAAAATCCTAGAGGGCTTTGTAATAACATCTCAAAAGGCATATGTAAAAATTTTAGTTAAAATTTTTCAAATCCGAAATCCGAATCCCGAAATCCGAAACAAATTTCAAATTTCCAAAATCCAAAACATTGACAATCGGAAAATAATTTTGTATGATATGTATAAATTTGTGACTTGTGATAATTCGTCTAAAATTAGTTATGATTTGTGATTTTTGCGAAAGAAAACCATTAAAAGCGATGGGTGTCAGCCATTCCAAAAGACACACTCTCCGCCGACAGCATTTGAATTTGCAGAAAAAAACCATTAATGGCAAAAGGGTGAATATCTGCGCCAAGTGTTTGAAGACGATGGTAAAAAAGTAAATCCTTCGGGCTGCGGGGAATTGAACCCCGTCCATACCCACCCCAAGGGTACGTACTACCGTTATACTACAGCCCGTTATATAAATATATAATACCCATTATATAAATATATAATAAATCTTTCCAAAAATCAACCCCCTCCGGCCAATTAGAACTGTTGACTATTGACTTTTAATCCTTGACTTAAAAGCCCTCCGAAATTTCGGAGGGCTTTTTGTTGTTCTGAAAATCAACCGTCAAGGATTAAGGATTAATGGTCAGCGATTAGCCGTTATTTGCCTGCTGGTTTGGCCGGCGTTGTGCCGGTCGGCCACCCGGCGGAACCGGAGAAGTGGGCAACGGCGTGAATTATCTTCCAATCAGCGCCTCGTGGCAATCTCTTGTATTTTTTGACGAATATCTTAATGGCCGCGAGTTCCCAAGATTTGATTTGAGTATAACCCGGTTCGAGGCCATTTTGAATAACTAGTAAAGCATCTTTGTCCTGCGCCGTCTTAGGTTGTTTGCCCCAAACTTTGACGAAAATTTTAGTCGCTTCTGTCGGTTCAACCACGTCCGGTGTTGGGGTTGGAGCGGGTGTTGGAGCCGGAGTTGGCGTAACCGCTTCCGCCTGCCCCTCTAATGTGATGGTGAAAGAAGTGGTGACTTCGCCGCCCGAAGAGCTTCTGAATTTCACGTAAACCGTTTTGACTCCGTTTCCAGCTGATAAAGTAAATGACTTGGCGGGCGCGTAGGCCTCAAAACTCACACCGGCAAAAGTGGGGCTTTCCGAAACCATCATTAAGGTCGCGTTAACTGCCGAGAGATTCAAGGTGACATTTCTGGAAGACGTGACTGTGGCGCCGGTGCTTAATGAAGCCGCGGGATTGGATGGCGGAGTATAACTTACTCCGCCGCCGCCTGTCACCGGCGCGCTTGGCATAGCGGAAACCACTGAAGAATAAGCCGATTCATTGCCATTAGTATCGCCGGCAGTAATCTTGTAGTAATAGGTTGTGCCTGCGGTTAAGCCAGTGTCAGTGTAATTCATTGCAGTCACATCCGAAGTGTTAATCTGGGTATAAGTGCCGCCTGACGATGTGGAACGGTAAATTTCATAGCCGGCTAAATCAGTAATGTCTGATTCAGTGGTATTTTTTGTTACCGCGGTCCAACTTAAAGTAACTTGTTGCGTGCCTGCGCTGGCGCTGAGGCCGGTTGGCGCTTTAGGTATTAAAGCATCGCCCAAGCCGGTTACGCCAAAGACAGTCAAGTGGTCGGCAATGCCTTTGACCACCGCTGTTGCGACATTGGATAAAGTCGCGTTTGGCTCAATTGGCAAACCGTTGTTATCTAACGCCATAATGGTTGTCGGCATTCTTACCCAGCCGCCGGCCGTGCTGTCAAAATACATGCTCTTTAATTGGTTGAATTCCGCCAAGGTGTCAACACCGGCAGATGAGAGCTCCGCAGCGGTATAAGTCAATTCCATAGTCATCTCGTCATTCAAGGTTGAAATGGGCTGACCGCTGTTGTTAAAGGCAGTGATTTCCTTCGCCTTGCCGCCCAAAGGCCTGGCTCCCGGCAAAGGCGGCGCGTTTGATGTCTCTTTATTTTGCATCTGATAACTTGAAGTGTCAACGCCCAAAGCCGAAGGAGGCATCACCAAATTAAGACCCGATGAAGCGTCGTATAAAGTGCCGCCGTTTGAAGGCGTAACCGGAGTGGCTTTCGGGCTTGCTAAACCGGATTTGGCAGTGGTTAAAGTGATATTCTTGCCAGTGACATTGGCTGAAACAGCGATATCCGCGTTTATCTGCTTCTAAGTAACAAAAAATCCAACTCCGTTAAAAAGCTGGATTAATTAAAATTTATTCGTGTAATTTAGTAAATAAAAATCGGTGGTTGTAAAATCTCCGACAAGCATGATGATTTTTTTAATTTTAATAAACGGAGATTTTGTTTTGATTTTTGCCTGGCCCCGTAGCGTCGCGAAGCGTCTGCTGCGGGGTTTTGGTTTTAAAACACTAATTTTTGTCGCGAATCTTCGCGAATATTATCATTTTACCATACGACTAAAAGTTAAGGCAAGGAAGTTGTCCACAGGATAGTAGAATTATAAAAAGCCTCCAAATGGTTTGGCTGAGGTTCTGGCAAATTAACACTCGCACCAACCGCGCCTCGCTACGCTCGGGCGGAAATCCACTCCTTCTAACTCCTCCGCCCTTCACTCGCGCGCGAGTGAGGGATAGGAGGAGAAAGTGAGGGTTGGTTTCGGTTTTCGAAATTCTGATTTCGAATTTCCGTGCCAAATGCAATGAGGCGCGGTCAGTATCGTTGGGTCGCAAGCCGACCCGTCAGAACACCCCATACGGCGCTCATCGGGGAAGACAAATTTTGGCCCGATAATTATGTAAACTGACCCAAAACCCTAATAGCCAATTTCAGAGGCTTTTTACACTATATATTATACCAAATTTTTAGACTTTTTGCAAGCCTCGATTTATCTTTCGCGCGTTTTGTAATACTTGCGCCCTTGTTCTTTTTTCTTCTCTTCCAGCGCCAATTTTTCTTTTTCTTCATCAATGACTTTTTTTACATCCCCTTCGATAAGACGATGTCTGGCCAAAAACCTCCTGAATTCCTTGTCTTCCAGCGGCTCTATTTCCGATTTGAGCAAAATTTTAATCTGGCGCCTTAAAGTTTCCTCAAAAATTCCCCCATCGCTTTTTTCCAGCGATTTTTTCTCCAAATTTTCTTTCATAGACATAGAAGCCGATTTTTGCCGCATGCTTACGGCATCAACGCCACGATTTGTCGGGAGGGCGCCGTAATCGGCGTTAAACGGCGTAGTCGCCGTAAGGCGAACAGTGTTAAAACGGCGGTTTAAAACATTATATCCTCCTCCGCTCTTTTGTAAGGATGGATTTCTTGCGGATTAAACCAATGCTCGATTTCGTGGAGCGCCTCGTCCGGGTCGCCTGAAGCGTGAACGACATTATGAATGGAACGCTTTTGCAAATTCGCCAAAGTCGGCGAATCAACTGAATAATCGCCCCTGATTGTGCCCATGTCGGCTTTTGCCGGCAAGGTATTGCCAACAATTTTTCTGACCATTTCAACCGCGTGAATGCCTTGGACAACGCAAGCGACAACAGGTCCTGAAATCATAAATTCTTCAAGCCAGCCCGATACTTTCCTGCCAATTTCCAAAGTGTCGTCCGTGCCCAATTCTTTCATCGGGTCCTGGCCATGAGCTTTATAATGCTCCAAGGTTTTCTCTCCCAAACCTCGAAGCCATTTATCGGTGTTCGGATAATGCTTTTTAATTTCTTCCCTTGTCGGAGTGAACATTTTAAGGGCGATAATTTTAAGTCCGCGCTGTTCAATGCGGCGCAAACATTCGCCGACAAGACCTCTTTTTACCCCGTCGGGTTTGACCAAAACCAATGTTTTTTCTTCTTGAGGTTTTACCATAGTTATAAGGTTAAAGAGTTCGTATCCCCGCAAAGTCAAAAATCTTGTTTAGTTATTTCTTAACAGACCTTTTCAACAAATCTTTTATAACTTTAAGTACCGCGAACAAACTCTTGGCTCGCAGCGACTTATAGTATTTTGATTTATGAATGGGTCTATCTACTTTTCTTTCTCCTTCAAGTAAAGTAAGTATGTTCAAATCAACATCAAAATAAGATAGTAAGGTGTGCGTAGAGGGACTTCCGTATTTTGGGCTCTTAAACGATGAATAATCGCCACCCAATTGGCTCTCCAATTGCAATAAGACGAAAGACAAATTAGGATAAACTTGTTTAAATAGGGTAAAATCAACAAGAATCCTTTTAAGCATCGCATTTTCAGTATACGCCTTACACTCTATCGCCACAGCAAACTTTCCATCCACATAAACATGGATATCCGTTCTAAGCGGATAATAGAAATCCTTAATATTCTCTTTGATATATTGTCTAACTTCTGGACTTTTAATCCCCTCAAGATACTTTGTATTTAGTGGAATTTTCACGGTTTTTCTTTCCATTGACAACCTATTGCTTTTATAACCCAACTCCTTCCAGGCGATTTCTATTAAACTTTTTCCCAAACTTTCGACCAACATCCCCTTGCCCGCCCGTATAATGCCGCCATAAGCGCGGCCATCTGAATCTTTAGCTTTTGTATCAATACCTTTAACCAAAAACTCGTAAGCGTTAATAAGCGATTGGACTTTATTTGAAATCTTTTTACTCATAATGCTATAAAACCCCGTGAATCCTCTATATTTAAAATAAGGTCGTATTAATTTGTGTTTTTTTAATTCTGTCTTCCGCTTTCTTGCAATACTCTCCAGAAACATCTATGCCCACATAATTTCGCGATAATCTTTTTGCCACAGAGGTAGTTGTCCCTACGCCATTAAAGGGATCTAAAACCACGTCTCCTTTAAAACTAAATAACTTCAGTGTTCGTTCTACGAGATTTTCGGGGAACATCGCAGGGTGTCCATAATCTCTCATGTTTCTTTCGGGCGCGATATCCCATTTCCCAATTACATATTTTTTAAACTCCTCCGCGGTGATATCAGCATTCTTGCTATCTCCCTGCTTTTTTAAATCCCCCTTACAAAATATTTCAAGAAATTCCCAAGTATATTTCAAATAGGGATTACTCGGACTTTTCCAAGAACCCCATGCTGTATATTTACAATTCCAATTATGTTTGTCCCAAATTATTTCGCCTCTCCATATCAATTTTTCTTTCATGAAAAAATCAGAAAGTATGTGGTGAATCGGGATATAATCCGAAAATAATGGTTGGACATTGACAATAATTCTTCCTCCGTATTTCAAAACTCTTATGGATTCTTTGAGTATCTTAAATAATTTATCAAAATACTCATTCCAATCAGTTCCATCTCTGTGATTATCGTAATCCAAACCAAAATTATATGGCGGCGAGGTGAAAATCAAATCAATACAATTCTCTGGCAGTTTCTTTAAAATATCTTCGCTGTCTCCCACAATTATTTTATTTATAAACTCTGGCGGTACTACATTATTTTTTTTAGAAAAAGTGTTATCATTGGCGTAATAATAAATCCCCCGTTCTTTTTCCTTTTCTCTCCTGTCCCTTACCCTTCTTTCTTTATCATATCCAACATATAATCTCTTTCTGCCTTTTAAGCCATAACTTTTGATTTTTTCAATGTTGTCTATTATTAAATTTAATAATTGAGAAGTTCCCTTGTCCGACCCCTCTGTCAATAACTGAATATTCTCTTTAAAATTAGAAAAATCTAACTGCCGTAAATTTATAACTAATTCGTTGTTAGCAAATTCAAAATAAATTTCATCTTTGGAATACAAAGAGGATAGACGCTCAATCGCGACAATGCTGGGCCAAATAATTTCGGTATTAAGTTTTATAATCCTATAGTCATGCATAGTCATTTGATTGCCCAAGGTCTATATTTTTCAAAATTTCTACCCTTATCCATTACTTCTATTTTAATACATTCTTTTCACTTAATCAACAAGACATCTTTCCTCTCCGCATCTTACTTGAATGTCGCCGTTTTCGTCCGTTCTTAAAAAAGGAATCCCCAATTTGCGCAAACGGTACAGGACGCGGTGGGCAGGCAGGCCGTACTTGTTCTTGCCCACGGAAATTACGGCAAGCTCTGGCGAAACGGCTTGTAAAAATTCATAACTTGACGAGGTGTCGCTGCCGTGATGACCCACTTTGAGGATTAAAGATTTAAGATTTAAGATTTCAATTTTCTGGTCATTTGGATTTTGAAAATCAGAATTAGAATTTGTCTCGGATTTCGGATTTCGGATTTCAAATTTTGAGAGCAGCGCCTTCTCCACCTCCGCCCCCGCATCTCCCATAAAAAGAAAAGAATTTTTGCCGAAACTCAATTGCGCCACAACCGAGGTGTCGTTTAATCCCCCTCCATCTTCCTCGTCGCCGCGGAAAATCTTGTTCCATAAATTTTTCTCTGGACTTAAAATTTCAATTTTTATTTCTCCGAAATTCAATTCCCGTCCGGCAAACGCGAGAACAAAAGGAATATTTTTTTCTTCTCTCAATTTTTTCAACTCTTTGTAAAAATCCGAATAATATGAAACGCCAGTAAAAACAATTTTCTCCACGCGGTATCTTTTTAAGACCTCCACCAAACCGATTAAATGGTCGGCGTGCGGATGGGTTAAAATTACCAAATCGATCTTTCTTTCCCAAAAAGGCAGATATTTTCCGAGTTTGTAAATAACGGAATTGTCCGGCCCGCCGTCAATCAAAATATTTTGGCGCTGCGGCGTGCGAACAAGCGCCGCGTCCCCCTGCCCGATATCCAAAAAATACACCTTCAAATCTTTGCTCAAAATATCGGCGGGGATAAAAAAACTGGCGATGGAAATTATAAAAACAAAAGCCAAAAGATACCATTTCAAATAGGGCGCTATTTTGATTTTGTAGCGATATATTAAATTGTTAAAAAGATTCTTAAGCATAGCACCGAGATTTTTTAAATCAAAGACCGTCTTCCAATTTTTAATTTATAATTTATAATTTTTAAACAATTTTTATTTACTTAATTTTTAAACATTTTAAATCGTTTTGAAATTTAAAATTAAAAATTCAATAAAAATTTAAAATTAAAAATTTAAAATTTATTTTTGGTTTTAATGATTATCTGCTATTATCTCATATTCCTCCGCTTCTTTATCAAGTTTGACAACTTCTTTTTTTGGTCTTTTCGCCCAAATCATCCATCCGATCAAGACGCCGTAAAGAATTGCGGGGACTATCCAAGGCACCCGGCCTAAATCAATGCTTGACAATTTGAATGAAGCAAAAAATTCCGTAACTTTGAAAATATAATTTATTAAGAGCCAGGGAACAACCGCAAGAATGAATCCTAAAAATTGCCAAAGTAGACCGCCCAAGAGAGCGGCAAACCCGAAAAGCATAATCATCGGGATAATCGGCAGGACAAAAATGTTGGCAAAAATGGAAACCGTTGAAATTCTGTCAAAATAATAAATCACCAGGGGAAGGGTGGCGATTGTTGCCGATGATGTCTCTTCAACGATTCTGCGGAAATACATTCCCCGCTTCCACCACTTAAAATAATTTTTTATAATCGGCACAAGGTAGATAAGCCCGGCCGTGGCGGCAAAAGAAAGGGAAAAACCGCGGTCAAAAAACAAAAGTTTTGGATTAAAGGCAAGCATTAAAAAAGCGACAAAAATTAAAATTCTTCCCGATTGGGATTGCCGCGAAGTATTGTTCGCCAAGGCGGCGATAATGCCCATAATGCCGGCGCGCACGACGGATGCCGAAGCGCCGGTAAAAATCACAAAAAAGACCACTCCCAAAATCACAAACGGAAACGCCCACTTGCGCGGCAAAAACATCAAAGTAAAAATCGGCAGCAAAATGCCGACAACCAAACTGATGTTGTGGCCGGAAATGGCGATGATGTGCGTTAAAGAAACGCGGTTGAATTGTTCGGTTAAATCGTCGGGAATGCCCTGCCGCGCCCCGTAAATCAGCGCCGCCAAAAATGAAGCGTGCGGTTCGGGGAAAATTTTCCCGCCAATGTCGGCAAGTTTGTTTTTTAAAGAAAAAATCGGGCCATAAAACCAACTTTTTTCCCCGCTTTTTAAAAATTTTATTTCCTGCGGAAAATTGCAAACCGAATAAATGCCGTAACGCGAAAGATAAGCGGCGTAATCAAAATTATCAAATTTCTGCGGAGCCTGAATCTCGCAAGCCACCGCCAATTTGTCTCCATATTTATATTCCGGATAAAGCGGCGCGCGAAGCAAAACTTTGCCGCCAACCCTTCGACTTCGCTCCCCCTGTTGCACAGGGGTCGCTTCACTCAGGGAATAATTACTGCCTGAACGAGCGGAGCGAGTCAAAGGCTCTATTTCAAATTCCTGAGCTTTTATCGTTAATTTATAATGGCCGTTTCTTTTGTCCGGCTCGTCGGAAACCGCGCCGATAAACTCAACCAATTGCCCGTTATAGTCCTTAATTTGATTAACCCCGAAATCCGGCAAAGAAAAATCAAACCGCCAAACGCCAAGCGTTAAAAACAAAAGGCAGAAAAAAAAGAATCTTGCCCATTTTTGCAAAGAAGAATTCGCCCTCGTTTTTTGAGAGGGAGCTTGCCAGAACCAAATCAAAACCACCGCCAAAAAACAAACGGCAACGAAAAAATAAAAATTATCAAAATGATTTTTAATAAAAACCGAAGCGACGGCAATCCCTAAAATAAAAAAAATCGCTGACGTTAAAATTAAATTTGACGCTGATTCAGATATCCAATTCAAAATTTTATTTAGGATTCGATTTAACTTTGGCATCATATTTCCTATAATTTTATCAAATTTCTAAAAACAAAACAAAAAGCGATTGACATAAAAAGAATTTTTTGCTAATTTGAAGATAGCGCAAACAAAAAGCTCTTTAAGAATCAAAAAGCCCGCCTTCGCCCCGATAAAATCGAGACTTTGGCGTGGCAAGGAGGTAAAAATGGCTTGGCCGAAATTATTGGTTTTGGTAAGACACGCCGAATCGGAGGGCAATATTTTAAGCGTGGCCGAAAGAGCAAATTGCGACACCGCTACTTACTCCTACAAATTAACCGAGCGCGGCAGAAAACAAGCAAAAATCACCGGTGAATTTTTAAGAAAAAAATTCGGTCTCTTTGACATTTATTATGTTTCCTATTACGAACGCTCCAAAGAAACAATGAGAATTATGTATCCCAAAGCGCGCGCTTACGAAGACCCGCGACTGGCCGAAGGACAGCGAGGAATCTGGAATATTCTAACAGCGGAACAAATAAAGCAAAAATTTCCTGAAGAAATTTTAAGAAAAGAACGAGAGGGGCTCTATCATTATCGACCGCCGGGCGGAGAAAACTGGCCCGACATTGAACTGAGAATCCATAGTTTTTTAGGAACCTTGAACAGAGACTGTGGTGATCAAAAAGTAGTCATCGTTGTCCACGGGCATTGGCTGATATTGTTTCAGAAGTTGATTCATCATTTTTCCATTGAGGAGGCGGTAAAAAAATATAAAGCCGGTATTTTTGAAAATACTTCAGTGACTATTTACAAAGGCGAAAACAAAAACGGCAAATCAAGATTAATTCTGAAAGAAAAAAACATTGTGCCATGGGAGGGGAGGTTGTAAAATATCAAAAAGCATCCCGATTTTTCGGAATGCTTTTATTTTGAAATCAAGCGATAATTAAGATGGCTGCGAAAACTCTGCCCGTGGTCTCGGAAGGCACAACATATTTCCCGCCGATTTTTTTAATCATATTAACCGAGACTAAGTCTCGTAAACGAGACTTAGTCTCGGTTAGGTCTCGGTTTTTCGTTTTTATTATTCCACTGTTACTGATTTCGCCAAGTTCCGCGGTTTATCTATATCAAGACCCTTTGAGGCAGCGATGAAGTAAGCGAAAAGTTGAAGAGGGACAACGGATAAAAACGACGAAAGGCAGGGCTCGGTTTGAGGAATGTAAACTACATCGTCGGCGTGCCGCGTTATTTCCTCGTCGCCGGCCGTGGCAATGGCTAAAACTTTCCCTTTTCGCGCCCGTATTTCTTCCATATTGGAAATGGTTTTTTCATAAACATCGTCGCGCGGCGCGACAAAAACCGAAGGAAAATTCTCGTCAACCAAGGCAATGGGGCCGTGCTTCATTTCGCCGGCGGCGCAGCCCTCGGCGTGAATGTAGGAAATTTCTTTGAGTTTCAGCGCGCCTTCCATCGCAATCGGGAAACTCGCCTTTCTGCCTAGATAGAGAAAATTTTTAAAATCTTTATATTTTTCCGCGATTTGGCGGATTCTTTCCGCCCCTGCCAAAACTTCTTCAATTTTGGAAGGAAGTTTAAAAAGCCCCTGTCCTATTCTTTTGCCCTCCGACACCGAAAGATGGCGCAATCGGCCGAATTTTAAGGCGATTAAAGACAAGGCAGTAATTTGCCCCATAAACGCTTTGGTTGAAGCCACGCCGATTTCAGGACCCGCGTAAATAAACATTCCCCCGTCGGTTTCGCGCGACATTGTTGAGCCAACAACATTGATTACTCCCAAAACCTTAATGCCTTTTTGTTTTACTTCGCGCAAAGCGGCGATCGTATCGGCGGTTTCGCCCGACTGACTGATAACAAAAACGATTGTTTGCGGTGAAATCAATAATCGGTTGTAACGGAATTCCGAAGCCAGACAAACATCGCAGGGAATACCGGCGATCTCTTCAAAAAAATGCTTGCCAACCATTCCGGCGTAAGATGCTGTTCCGCACGCCACAAAAACCACCCTCTCCGCCATTCTGATTTCCGCATCAGTTAAATTTAATCCGCCGATATGCGCCGTCCCCTCTCCCAAAACCAAACGGCCGGCAAGGCAATTTTTCACCACCTGCGGCTGTTCGTAAATTTCTTTGAGCATATAATGCGGAAAAACGCCCTTTTCAATGCTCATAGCGTCCAAATCCAGGGTCTCAATTTCTTTGTCAACCAGTTTATTATCTAAAGTGATGGCGGAAAATCCCTGTCGAGAAATTCTTAAAAGTTCGCCATCAGACAGATAGATAACTTGGTTGGTGTGGGACAAAACCGCGGAAGCGTCCGATGCCAAAAAGTATTCGTCATCGCCGATTCCTAAAATTAAAGGACTGCCGCGCCGCGCGGCAACGATTAAATTGGGCTGGTCGGCGGCAATCACTGCCAAGCCGTAAGTGCCGCGCACGTGGCGCAAGGCCAAACGCACGGCTTCGGCCAAGTTTTCTTGGTAATATTTTTCAATTAAATGCGCCAAAACTTCGGTGTCGGTTTCGGATTTGAAAAAATGGCCGCTTGCTTCAAGCGCCCTCCTAATTTCTCCGTAATTTTCTATAATGCCGTTATGCGCCACGGCGATGCGCCCCGAACAGTCAAAATGCGGATGGGCGTTTTTTTCCGTTGGCGCGCCGTGAGTCGCCCAGCGGGTATGGGCAATGCCCAAATTGCCCGTGGGGTTTGCCAAATTTACCGCGCTTTCCAAAGCGGCAATCCTTCCGGATTTTTTAATGCCCAAAAGTCCTGCTTGCGCAGGCGGGTTTGTGTTTTCCAAAATCGCAACGCCGGCCGAATCGTATCCTCGATATTCAAGCCGTTTTAGCCCTTCCAAAAGAATGGGCGCGGCGGATTTATTGCCAATATAGCCGACGATTCCACACATACATTAAAAATTTCCAATATCCAATACCCAATTCCCAATAAAATTCCGGGTGTTCAATGCTAAAAAATTTTAAAAATTTAAGCATTAGACATTTTGTTGGAAATTGGAAATGAGAAATTGGGGATTAAAACAAGCCTTTCTACTTTCAGACATTAAATAACTATATTTACAATCTTTCCTGCTACGTATATTATCTTTTTAATTTCTTGTCCTTGGATGAATCTTTTAATCTTTTCGCTTAACAGAGCCACTTTTTTGGCTTCTTCTTCGCCGACATCCGCCGGAACGCGCAAGGTGTCGCGAAGTTTGCCGTTTATTTGCACCACCAATTCTATTTCTTCGTCTTTTGCTAATTCAGGATTGTATTCGGGCCATTTTTCTTTTACGATGGACACTTCGACTTCGCTCAGGGAATAATTTTTACATAATTTTTCCCAAATTTCTTCGCAAAGATGCGGAGCAAACGGAGAAAGCAAAAGAATAAGAGGTTTATAATACTCGGCGGGGATTTTTCCCAAATCCGCCAAAGCGTTGGAATAAATCATCATTTTAGAAATAGCCGTATTAAACTTGAACGCCTCAATATCCTCGGAAACACCCTTAATCGTTTTATGCATCAATTTTTCTAAGCCGTAATTCATAATTCCTGATTCAGAATTCATAACCTTGTCTTGCATATTCCACACTCTTTCAAGAAATCTTCTGATTCCAATTATTGACTTGGTGTTCCACGGCTTGGCTTCGGAAAATTCTCCCATAAACATTTCATACAGCCGCAGGGTGTCGGCGCCGTATTTTTCAATAACATCATCAGGATTGATAACGTTGCCGCGGGATTTGGACATTTTTACCCCATCTTTGCCCAAAATTATTCCCTGATTTTTTAATTTTAAAAACGGTTCATCATTGGGAACAAGTTTTAAATCATATAAAAATTTATACCAAAATCGCGCATATAATAAATGTAATACGGCGTGTTCGGCGCCTCCAACATAAAGGTCAACAGGCATCCAATAATCAATTTTTCCTCTGTCCCAAGCAAGTTTCTGACCTTGACCCCCTCCCTTACCCTCCCCCTTGAAAAAAAGGGGGGGTAGGGTGGGAGATTTTTTGGTACTTTCTCGCATGGTATATGCGAGAAAATACCAACAGGAGCCCGCCCACTGGGGCATGGTGTTGGTTTCGCGGCGCGCTTTGCCGCCGCATTTTGGGCATTTGACATTAACCCACCTTGAAATTGCCGCAAGGGGCGATTCCCCGGTGCCGGTCGGCTCATAATTTTTAACATCCGGAAGGACAAACGGCAATTCTTTTTCCGGAACGGCAACCACGCCGCAATTATCGCAATGAATCAAAGGAATGGGCTCTCCCCAGTATCTTTGGCGGGAAAAAACCCAATCGCGCAAATGGTAATTTGTTTGCCTTCTGCCAAAACCTTTGCTTTCAATGTAATCAGCGAGTTTGACTCTCGCGTCGCGGGAGGTTAAACCGTTAAATTCTCCCGAATTGACCAAATAACCGTCTTCTTCATACGCCTTGTCTTTTTTGGCGATTTCTTCGTGCGCCAATTCATGCGGCGGAGCAATGACCCATTTGATGTCAAAGCCGTATTTTTTGGCGAAATCAAAATCGCGCTGGTCGTGCGCCGGCACGTTCATCACCGCGCCCGCGCCGTAGCCGGGCAAAACGTAATCCGCAATCCAAATCGGCACTTTCTCGCCGGTCACGGGATTGGTGACCGAAGCGCCTAATGGCACGCCGGTTTTTTCTTTTTCCCGCGAAGTCCGTTCGATTTCCGATTTTTTCTTTATTTCTTCAATGTAGTTGCCGACTTTTTCACGGTAATCGGACGAAACCAATACCATCACAAGTGGATGTTCGGGCGCCAAAGTGACGGATGTAACGCCGAAAATAGTGTCAATTCTTGTCGTGAAAACCGGAATATCGTATTCCTCGCAAGCCATACCGCAGACGGATTTTTGCGGGCATTCAATATCGCACTTGGCGCCTTTAAAATTTATTTCCACGCCCTCGCTTTTGCCAATCCAGTTTCTTTGCATTTCTTTGATTTTTTCCGGCCAGTCAAGTTTTTCCAAATCTTGAAGCAGTCGCTCGGCGTATTCGGTAATCCGCAATAGCCACTGCTGCATGTTTTTCTTTGTAACTTCCGAATCGCAGCGTTCGCATTTGCCGTTAATCACTTCTTCGTTGGCAAGGCCGGTTTCACACGACGGACACCAATTGATCGGCACCTCGGCTTCGTAAGCCAAGCCCTGCTCCCACATTTTGAGAAATATCCACTGCGTCCATTTGTAATATTCGGGGCTGGTGGTTTTAATTTCGCGTGACCAATCAAAGGCAAAGCCCAGACTCTTGATTTGCTCGCGCATTTTTTCTATATTTTTTTCCGTGCTTTTTGCCGGATGGACTTTGCGCTTGATGGCGTAATTTTCCGCCGGCAGGCCAAAGGCGTCCCAACCAAAGGGATGCAAAACATTAAAACCCTCCATTATTTTTTTGCGCGCGACAATATCCGAGGCGGTGTAGCCCTCGGGATGGCCGACGTGAAGCCCTTCGGAAGAAGGGTATGGGAACATATCCAAACAATAGAATTTTTTCTTGCGAGAATCTTCCGCAACTTCAAAAATTTTGGACTTATCCCACTCCTTTTGCCATTTTTGTTCTATTTTTTTATGATCGTATTTCATATTACTTGTTACTTGCACTTGCCCCAGTCGAATGATCGCATTTCAGCGTTATTTTTGCCCGCTGTTACATAGCGGTAGGCGGAAAGCGCGGCTTTGGCGCCTTCGCCGGCGGAGATAATAATTTGCTTATAAGAAACGTCCGTAATGTCGCCGGCGGCAAAAATTCCCGGAACGGAAGTTTTGCAATCTTTGTCCGTGATAATTTCGTTTCTTTCATTTAATTTCACTAAATTTTTTAACCAGTCAACTTTTGTCACATAACCGATTTCCACAAACACGCCATCCAACTTTATTTTGCGTTCACGCGTCGGGATTCCCAAATTCTGACTCAATTTAGACCCTTCGACTCGTCCTTCGGACTCGCTCAGGGAATATCGCCTGAGCGAAGGCGTAGCCGAAGTCGAAGGCTTAGCATCAACATCGGAAATTTTTACAGCCGAAACATATTTATCGCCCAAAACTTCGGAAACAACGGCGTTTAAAACTAATTCAATGTTTTTTGTTTCTTTTAATTTGCAAACCTTCGACTCTTCTGCCCTGAATCCTTCGCGGCGATGAATCAAATAAACTTTTTTGGCGATTTTACCAAGATAAAAGGCGGCGTCAAGCGCCGAATTCCCTCCGCCCACCACGGCCACGGTTTTATTTTTATAAAGCGGACCGTCGCAAATGGCGCAGTAAGATACGCCGCGGCCTTTGAATTTTTCCTCCCCCGGAACTCCCAAATCGCGGGGCGAAAGGCCAAAAGCCAAAATAACGGCCTTGGACTCTTCTTTAAAATTGTTTGCTTTAACAATAAAAACGTCTTTGTTTTCAGAGATGCTTTTAATTTCACCTGATTTAATTTCTGCGCCGAATTTTTCCGCCTGCTCTTTCATTTTCGTCGTAATTTCAATTCCGGCTGAACTCAAAATGCCGGGAAAGTTCTCCACATGCGAAGCCAAATTTGCCTGCCCGCCCACATCTTTGGCGACAACCAAAGTTTTAAGCGCCCGCCTCGCGGCGTAAATCGCGGCCGTAAGTCCGGCCGGACCGGCGCCGATAATGATGACATCGTAAATCACAAAAACTTATTCACTTCGCTCATGAAATTTGCTCTGATTTCATCAGAGCGAAACTGGAAATTTGTTCCGACGAAGTCGGAACAAAGTGAGCAAATTTCTAATTTCAGGTCGCGAAGCGACCGAATTTCGTTTCCTGAAGGGAAACAAATTTCTTGCCTTTTATGGCAAAATTGATTTTATTTTCTTAACCAATTCTTCCTTCGTTTTTGCCCCGACAAGTTGTTCCGCCGGTTTGCCTTTTTTGAAAATAATTATTGTCGGAATGCTCATTACTCGGTATTGTT
>DYHP01000021.1 GCA_020724105.1 Candidatus Methylomirabilis sp.
CGTTGGAGGAATCTGTGGCTAATTTCAAACTATTCTTGGTGATAGTGGAGGTGGTTGCGCCGTCGCCGACATAAATATATCCCGTAAGTGTAAAATTTCCTGATGAATCAGTCACCGGCACATAAGCCCCGCTGCCGCCGGCATTTGAAGTGTTTAAACCGTCCAAAGTATCGGCATTGAAGGCGTAGCCGGCCGCGCCAATTCTGCGACGGGGCGAGACCTCTGAATCCGTCTCAATCGTTACGCCTAAATAGTAAGTATCGGAGGTGAAATCCAATGTTAAAGCGTTATCGCCGGCGCCCGTGTCGCCCAAAAGGATGTTGAAAATGCCGGCGGTCACAGATACGCCTCTGGCATTAATAGTCCCGCACGAGCCTCGCGCCGTCCACAAACAATTTCCCGCGGTTGCCGCGTCGTAAATAACAAACTTCATATTATAAGTGCCTGTGAGCGCATTGCCGCTCTGGTCGGTTAACTTGCCTTGATAATTGATTTGTTTATTAATGCCTGTTGCCGCCTCGGTTCCAAAGGGCCAAGAAATGCGCAACAGGAGATTCGTTAAGGAAAACATGCCAAAAATCAACACCAAACCAAACAAGGCGGATGCCAAAAATCCGATAAATGTCTCTTTTGGATTGTGATGCTGTCCGCGGAGTAGCATATTGGGGTTTAGAAATTGGTTATAAAAAAATTGGAAATTGGTTATGGAAATTAGAAGTCAGAAATTGGATTTTTCTATTTTCCATTTTCTACTTTCTATTACTAATTTCCTTGAATTACGGAATGGCCAAATTTTATTCCCTGAGCCCTGTCGAAGGGTAAATTTTTGGCTTCATTATACAGTTATGCCTTCAACAGGCTCAGGCAATAACTGCGTTTCGTAATTCAAGATAATTTCTAATTTCTATACAACTAATTTCAAAATCGGTCATTGCTCTACCTCTAATCTGCTATCTCCAAATTGTATTTTTTCTTTGTTTTCCTGTTTTGTCTTGGGCAACGGAATATCCGGCGCGACAAGTTCTTTCTTGTCTTTCTTTCGAATGTCAATTTGGTCCGTTTTTGCCGATTCATACCCTTCTTTTTCGGCCGTGACATAATAAACATTGCGACCGGTTAAAAACGCGTACCTGCCTTTACTGTCCGTAATTTGGCTGCCGACTAATTTGTCGAATTGCGTTTCAAAAATCCTTACAACTGTTTGTTTCAACGGGTGTTTCGTTTCTTTATCGTAGACAATGCCCCAGCCCTTGGGTTTTGGCGGGCGGGCTAATCTCAAGAAAAGCAGGAATAAAACTATTTGGCTGACAAAAATAATTATTGTGTGAATTTTCGGAGAAATAATCACGAAAATACCCGCCAAAATTATGACAGAAAAGGAAAGAGCGAATTGAATTCCTTTAAGGACTCGCTGGCGGCTCAGACGACCCTTTGAAGGTTTTTCTTCAATCGGGTCAAGAGGGATATTGGCGGTAATCACCGCGCCTTTTTCCTTAACTTCCATCGTTTCGCCGTGATACAAATCGGCGTAAGCCCCGTCTTCTTTGAAATTTTTTAAATAAACCGTCGGAGAGACAAATCCTCTTTTTGCAGTTTCCAAGCGATACAACCCCGGAGCCGCCATTATCAAATAACGCCCTTCTTTGTCAGTAACGCGCGTTTGAATCAGGCGGCCGGTATTTTGATTAAATAAACGGACAATCGCCAAATCAAGCGGTAATTTTGACAACGAATTATAGACCACCCCCCAACCCTTTCTTTTTCTTCGTTGAAGTAAAATAATCGGTTGGGTAAGCAGATATTGCAGATATGCCCAAACATTAAAAATATTTGCGGCCGCGACGGTGTTGACCACGGCAACCGCGGCAACAGTCGGCGCCGCCACTTGTTCGTTCGCCTTTTCAACTGCCGGATTTTGCGCCACATCAATCATTTGTTGGGTTGCGATTTTTGCGATGTAAGCGCTTTTTTGCGCCAAATCCACGGCAACGTTTTTAATATTTTCAACTAGCGGCGCTTCGGGTTTGATAACCTCTTCAAGCGACGGCGGGGTTTTAAGAAGTTCGATGTCCGAATTAACAACATTGTTTAAAACCTCAAAGCGATTCGTCTCGCGCGTTCTGTAATCGCTTTTTTCCGCTTTAAGATAATAAGTGCCGTTGGGAACAATGAATCCGAATTCTCCGTCAGCCGCAGCGATGATTGGATTCGCTTGATTATAATTTGCCGCGTCCCAAACCTGCCAGCCGCCTGCTAAAAAATACAAGGTGACTTGGGCGCCGTCTAACGGTTGGCGTTCGCCCTCCAGCACTTCGTACACAAAACCTTTTGGTTTTACGATTATTTTAAAATTGGCTTGGCTGGCTCTATTGTTGGCGTAAAAAATAGTGATAATCGCGTTATGCTCGCCGACAGGTGGTACGGAAAAATCGCTTTCATACCTTTCAATGGTTGAAGCGAATAAATAATTCGAATCGCTGATGTTCAAAGTGATGTTTTCCGGTATAACGATAAATTTTTCTCGATTAATGAATACGGACATTTTGTCGCCGACTAAAGTGGTGATTTGCGAAAGGCTGTCGGGGTAAACGCGAATTGTCCGGTTGGCTAAATAAAATTCAAAATCCTCAAGCGGAGAGGCCTCGGCCATTATCACTTCCGGAATGGGCATGCCCGGTGGGATACCCGGGGCTTCTGGTGGCACTTCCTCGGCTGGAGGCGGAGGAGGAGGCGCCGTTGGCATGCCGCTCGCTAAAGCGCCCGAGGCGTAATTTAGGGAAGTGTCATAAGCAAACGCCGTGTAATAATAAGTAACGCCATTGGTCAATCCCCTGTCGGTATAATTTGTGGCAGTTCCGTTATAAACCGTTTCGCCTTGCGACGGATCCGCGGGAAAACCGCTCGTTGAGCGTTTGATTAAAACGCCGGCAAAATCAACATCAATCGGGTTTTGCCAAGTTAAAACATTCAGAGAATCACCCGGCGCAACGGCAAAATTACTGACATTTGCCGGCGGCACGCTGTCTTTTAAGGTTAAGAATGTCTGGTCAGGAGACACCGCTTCAAGTCCGGCAGCATCTTCTGAATGAGCGCGAATATGATAAAGTGTATTAGGCAAAAGATTGGCAAGAGGAATGAGATGGCTTAAAACTCGTGTTGCATCTGATACCGAACCTAATTCATAACTTGTAGTTAAGCCGTAATCAATCTTGGAATCAGCCAACTCATCGGTCTGCCAAGAAATATTGGCTGAAGTCTCCGTAATGTCCACGATTCTTAAATTGCTGATGACCGGGGGGGCGGTGTCTGTTGTCTGAAAAATTAAGTCGGCTGTGCTCGCGGAATTGTTATAAGCGTCTTTGGAAGTAATTTTAAAATGATACATCGTCCCTCGATTCAAATCTGTTAAAACAAAACTGTGCGAAGTGACCAGATTGATGCTCAAAGTGCTTAAACCGTAAGATGTTGTCAGACCGTAATCAATCAAAGAATCTGCCGCCTCATTGGTGGTCCATGAAATTGCCGCAGAAGTGTCAGTTAAATTTGAAACCGCCACGTTTGAAATAATCGGCGGCGTTGTGTCGGGCGGGGTTAAGGTCTGAAAAGTATAATCGCTTGACACGCTTTCATTGTTTGATGTGTCGGTGGAACGGACGCGAAAATGGTAAATTGTCGAGGTGCTTAAACCGGATAAAGCAACGCCGTGGGATAAAACCATGAGGCTGTTCCCGGACGTGTTGCCGTAAGAAACCGTCAACCCGTAATTCACATAACTGGATGACGGCTCGTCGGTTGTCCAGGTAATGGTCGCGCTGTCGTAGGTGATGTTTGTGGCTTGGACATTACTGATAGCAGGGGGGGCTGTGTCAGGATTGTTGGGAGGAACAGGCGGCGGCGCCACATAATGTGAAATATGCTCAACCAGATTGCCAATGTTATCAATAAGGATGTAATTGGTAGAGGTGCCGTATTTGCCGCCAAAATCAAAAAAATCCTCGCCTAAATTATAGGATGAGGACACAAAACCGGCTGGATGGAAAATAACCAAAACTAGACCCAAAATAACGGATAAAACCAATTTTTTCAAAGCCTGCCCTGTATATCCTGGCTTGTCGGGATCCCTCAAGGTATTTTTCCCAATACTCTTTTTTAACATATTTGTTTTTGTTTTTTGATCCATCTTATGCCCTCTATTTTGGATAATATCAATTATATTATATCATATTTTTGGGAAAAAATCAAGCCTTAATAATGGCTTATTTTAGCCAAAAAATAATTAAATTATTTGTAATTAAACGATGGTATTAAAAATTTTTCAAAATTAAAAATTTTACCCCTGACTTATCCACAGTTTATCCCCATTTCAGAAACTTTGAAAGGCTTTCATTATAATCCGACCCTCTTTATTAAAGGATGCCCGAAATCCAAAAGTTTTAACTACGGGATTTCGGGAATCCCTAAGTTGATCGCCCCCCTTCCTTCAACCACCTGAACGAGTCCTGCCCCCAACCCCATCACGTCTGACACTAATATTTGCCACTGTTTCCTGAAATCCGAAGAAAGTTGCCACCTTAGACTAAAAATTTCAATTTTTAAAAATTTTACTCCTGACTTATCCACAACTTTTCCACAATTTTACGAATAACAGCAAAAAATCAAATTCTCGAATTTCAAACGCCTCTTTAGGACAGACCTCCTTTGTTAGTCGCAGCCTAAAGGCTGCGGCCACATCTAATCCTCCCACAATCTTTGAAACCAAAAATGATGTAAAACCGAATTATTTTACGACGCTTCTTTTAGGCTAAAGACAGACAAAATCGCAAAAATCCTTTAGTTGAAATTCAAAAATGTTTCACGTGAAACATAGTTAGACAATTTATCTAACGAGGTTTCATCTTCGACATATTAAAATCCCCCTTCCTCTCCTCCCCCTTTGTTAAAGGGGGAGGATTTAGGTGGGGGATTTAAATATCTACAGCACTTGCCCGCCTAAATTTTCCTTTGGACCTACCGGGTGTTGAATCCTGACTTCGGCAACCCGCCTGCCAACGCCATGGACCCTACCGGATTCTAACCGGCGACCTTCCTTAACCTTGCCAACCCATCAATTCTTTCTTGGACTCGGCGAGAATCGAACTCGCGTCTCCGCAATGCGAATGCGGTGTATTACCACTATACGACGAGCCCAAAAATTGGTGGGCGGGTAAAAATGCGACGCTCTACCAAGTGAGATAATAGCCCTTGTCTTTGGCGGACAGGTGCGAATGTCTCGTAATGCCGTTTTACTCTATGCCCAGGAGAAAATTTGGGTAGGTGAACGAATGCAACGCCTTGCTTGCCCTCCCGCCTTTAATCTCCCTGAAGGGAATCGAACCTCATCTTCTCCTTAGGACGGAGATGCTCCCCGCCCGCCATCACCAATGCCCCCGGGCTGAATTGAACAGCCATCCAGAGCTTAGGAGTCTCTTGTTCTATCCGTTGAACTACAGGGGCTCAGGTTATGGCGGGCAGGTTATCTATTGAGCTGTGGGGAGAAATAAGTGGGAGGGCAAGCCCTGATTGACCATCGAGGTCTCCCAAAAGAAGGAACTACAGGGGCCTTAATCAAAGGGACGTTTTAAATCCCCCTTAATCCCCCTTTTCCAAAGGAGAAAATTGCTCCCTTTATAAAGGGAGGTTAGGGGGATTTATTCTCCCTTTTCTAAAGGGAGCGCCCGAAGGGGAGGGATTTTAGTTCAACTGCGTAAGTCCTATATCAATTAGAACTCGTATTAAGTTAATTCTCATTCGCGGCTACATTAAAAATAAGGGGGAAGTTAATATTAGTTCTTACTTAAATAAAGTATAACCGAAATTTGAAAAATAATCAAGTTTCCACAGATAAGTTTAAAAAGAGGATTAAATGTTTCACCCCTCACACAGAAAACTTTGCAGTAAACTACCTTTCGCCTTAAATCGTGTCATTGGCTCACACAAAACAACAATCTCTTGACTTATGGGGGCACGGACGAGAAATGAAAACTAAGTTTTCTGTGTGAGGGGTTTCACGTGAAACATTTTTTAATTTGAGATAATCGCAGTTTGTTGTTTTTAGCGGAACTAAAACAAAATTTGGCGTCGCAAAATATGCCCACCCCGTCGCCATCCCGACGAATGTCGGGAGGCGAGGGATTGTTACTGCTAATGAAATTTTGTTCACCTTCGGCTTCAAAATTTCAAGCCAGTAACAAAAAAATCTCCGGTTTTAACCGGAGATTGCCCTCAAAATCAGTTTACCTTGCTAAACAATAACATTCCTTGCATTTTAGCCTTTTTTGAAGTCGCCTGTCCTATTCTGCTTAAAAAGTAGTCAATCAACTCATTCAGTTCCTCTTCCTCCATGGCTTCCTGCTCATTGAAGAAGGGTGCGTCGTCATCATAGAAGAAATATGTAGTCGGGTATACCCGTAAATTAAACTCCAGAGGCACTTTCTCGGGATTGATCTTGTAGAATTCCACACCCGACCCCTCTCTTTGCCGACAAACCGCTTCAAACACCGGCGTGTAGTACCTGCACCATCCGCACCAATCCGTGTAAAGATAAACTATTATCGGAATTTCCTGATTATAAATCCTTTCGTAAACCTCTTGCTCGGTCAGGACGCTAAGATTTTCAACGCATTCCCCGTTGTCAATTTTCTCCTCTTCGTTTTGTTCGTCGGTTACTTCCGTCACATCCGCGATTTCTACCATCTCTGGCATTTTCGAAACTTCAAGCGCATCTTCATCTTCGCCCGCGTCCTCTTCTGACGTCGTATCTTCTATTTGATAGGAGTCAGTTCCGTCATCCTCGCATCCGAAACCAAAAAAATTTAAAAGAACGAAAAAAAGAATGAACTGTTTTGTCTGTCGCGTCTTTTTCCTCCTTGGTTGTTAGAGTTCTTGTTTCTGATGCCGAATCACCTCATCAAATTCACCTTACTACAAAGTTAAAAACTTGTCAAAATTTAAGATTTATAGTAATATAATCTCTAGTATGACACCGGCGCTAAATTACATAATTTTCTTTTCGTTTATCGTTCTCGCCTTAGGAATATTTTTTTATTTCTTGAACAGAAAATTGAGAGCCATTTCGGAAAAACCGAAAGACGATCAATCCTTGTTAATGCTTCAAAATTTATTGACCGATTTGAGAAAAGAAGTTGACGCCAAACTTTCCGAAACCCACAAGGCAATGGAGCGGCAGGGGAGCACGAGTTTAAAAATTGTCCAAGACGTTACGGAAAAAATCGCCAAACTTGAAGAGACCAACAAGCAAGTCATCGGTTTTACCGACCAACTACAGCAATTGCAAGATATTTTAAAAAATCCGAAACAGCGGGGTATTTTGGGCGAATATTATTTAGAAGCCGTTTTAAAAAACGTCCTGCCAGCCGGCGGCTATGAAATGCAGTATAAGGTCGGCAAAGACGACGAGGATAAAGATTTAATTGTTGACGCGGCGGTTTTCGTCAAAGATAAAATCATTCCGATTGACGCCAAGTTCTCTTTGGAAAATTACAACAAAATCGTTAAGATGCGCGATCCGGTTGAAAAAGAAAAACTGGAAAAACAATTCAAGCAGGACTTAAAAACGAGAATTGATGAAACCTCAAAATATATCAAGCCGAATAACGGCACAATGGACTTCGCTTTTATGTTCATTCCGCACGAGGCGATTTATTATGACCTCATCAACGAGGGCGGAACAGTCAAAATAAACACGCGGGATTTGATTGAATACGCGTTTAAAAAGCATGTTTTTGTCGTTTCCCCGACTTCTTTTCTGGCATATCTGCAAACCGTAATGCAAGGTCTGCGCGCCTTGCAAATAGAAGAGACGGCGAAAGAAATCAAAAAACACGTTGAAAACTTGCAAAAACACCTGATTTCCTACGACACATATTTTAAAAAAGTTGGCTCAAATCTCGGCACAACGGTAAATATGTATAACCAAGCGTACAAGGAGCTTGACAAAATCGACAAAGATGTGATAAAAATAACAGGAGGGGGGAGGCAAATCGAACCACTCCAAATAGATAAACCAACTATAGAATAAAAATAATCATGAGACTACGAAAAGCACGAAAACGCATGTCAATTTCGTAATTTCGTCCATTTCGTAATTTCGTAGTACACGAACGAAAGCGAATGTGCCCAGCAACACAACTTCCAGCGTGTTCTTTTGTGTTTACGTTCTTCTGAGTCTCAAAGACAATAAACACTACATTGGTTAAACTAATAATCTCACAAGAAGATTAGAAGAACACAATAAGGGACTGTCTTTCTCCACAAAATTTCGGCGATTATTCAAACTCATCTACTTTGAAGGATACCTCAATGAGGAAGACGCCAAACGTCGTGAACATTATCTAAAAATAACTCAAGGAAGAAGGTTTCTGGGCTTACGACTAATAGAGTTCGGGCACCAAACAAAAACGTTTGGCGTCTTACGCTCTGGAAGTTGATATACTGGGTATGAAGAAAGCAGCCAAAAAAGCCATGCGGCAAGCCGCAAGAAGAACAGTTATTAATAAAGCGGCAATGAAAAACATCGGCTACTGGATCGGCAAATGCCGCAAAGCGATTGCTAAAAAAGACAAAAAACAAGCGGCAACGGCGTTTAAAAACGCGGCCAAAACCCTTGATAAAGCGGCGGGGAAAAAGGTGATTAAAAAGAACAAAGCAAGCCGCTTAAAATCTCGGCTTGCGAGTCAAATCGCCAAAATCTGAACATGCCCCGGTTTCTTTTAAAAACTTAAAACTTAAAAAACTTAAAAACCGACTTAATTTATGCTCCAGCGTAAATTAAGACGGTTTTTTTATTTCCGCCAAACTATTTCCGCCGAACTATCGGGTTTACGAAATCCAATAGTGATTTCTGAAACCCCCAAGTTAGATAAATATGTTTCAAGGACGCCCCACATCCCTGTGGGGGGCGTCCTAAAACAGACGCCCAGCAAGATGCTGGACATCCTCAAAAAATAAAGTCAAATTATAGATAGATTCGTCACCAGCAAGTCTAACGCCAAATCTGACTTTAGTTTACCGGTCTTTATCTTGACATCAAGATCTAAAATCAAATTATGTATTCTCCTTAATTCATCAATAGTGAAGTTCGCGGCGGCTTGATGGATTTTTTGGGCGCGGTATGGGTGCAAATGGAAAACTTCGGCAATAGCCTTAAAACCGATTCCGCCTTCGCTAAAGCTTCGGCGGACAGGTTTTTTGTTTTCTAAAAACGTCTTGGCTTCCAAAATCTGCCTGAAATGCGAACCGATTTGGTAAAAAATCGTTTCGGGACTCACGCCCGATTTCTTCAAATACTCCGCTTCCCTTAAAATGTTTTTTTTGTCCTTTCGCGAAAGGTAGTCAATTAAAGCAAAACAATTGTCCGCTGTTTCGGGCAAGACCGCTGTTTCCACATCCCTCAAGATGACGCTTCGTCTTTTGAAAGAATGAACGTAATTGACCAGTTTTTCCATTTCCGAATTTATTTTCCAAAAATCAGAGCCGGTCAAAAACAAAAATCTATCCAATGCCTGCGGTTCAATGCGGATGCCGTTTTTTTCAAATTTTCTTTCAACTTCGCGCAGCAATTCTCTTCCTTTTAAATACGGAAAATATTCGCTTGAATCCAATTTAATTTTTTTATAGAATCCGACTCCCTTAAAGTCCTTTTCGCCGATTTCCTCAAGAAAGATTATGGAATTATTTTTTCCGCCAGAGGCGGATCCGCCTTGGACGGAGAGATTTTTTACGTCATTCAAGATGATTTCTTCCCCCGACCTTGTTCGGGGCCCGCGCACTCCGACCGCGGTCGGAGATGTCGCGGATTTATCCAATTTTAATTTTGAAAAATTATAAATGATAAATAACCGTTTTGGGGCAAAAAGCGGGGGAGAGTTTATGGCGCGATGCAAATCGTTAATTTCAAAATCAGGAGCGTAAAAACGCGCGACGCTCAAGTCCTGCGGGTCATGCTGGCGAGAAAAGGCGTCGGTATAAAACTTTAATCTTTCGCGAACGCGAAAACCATCCTCGCCGTAAAGCAAACGAACTACTCCTCGCTTATTTACTGAATTTTCCCGATTATTTGGCGCCATATCGCATCAAATCTTTTAAAATCCGCGTCTTCAGTTTTGCTGTCTCGTGCCTTGAAAGACCCAACTCCTTAATTTCAAAAGTTTGATTTAATAAGTCTTCCAAAGCATCAATGAAATCGGTTAAATTGTATTTTTTTTAGAGATGCTTGTATTTTCCGATGTTAAAATTTTCCAAAAGCAAAAGAGAAAAAATATCTAATTTGTCTTTCTCCCCTTTTGGCGTGTTTTAACGTTCTAAAAACGCCCTTTGTTTCAAAATTAAAAGAACTTCCGGCACTGGAACCAAAAATCCCTCCCTTAAAATAGAATAATTTTTGATTTCTTCCGCCGGCAAACCCGGGTTTGAAAAATGAGGCAAATAAACATCGACATCTATTTCTTCCATTTTTATTTCGTATTTTTTTAATCTCTCATTTTTAATAATCTCATAATTTTGCTTTAATTTAGATAATTCATCATAATCCAAAACAATGTCAATGTCTTTTGATTTTAAGGATTTGGCATATAAAAATACTGCCCAGCCACCAATTAGAATAAAGCGGCAATTTCTCTTTAAATCTCTTAGAAAACCAAGACTTCTCTCAGTGGTTAGATTGTGCCAATATTGTTTCATAAAACCGAGATTAATTTTCTTTGAAAATCCTTGTAGAAATCCTGATCATACCAGTCCTTAAGATTCCAAATATCGACAAATGTCAGGGCAATCGGGGCGATTCCCCCATGTTTGGATAAAAATTTATCCGCCTCTAAAACAAAAACGTTCGGCTCGCCCTTTTTAAACGGAAATCGTTTTTTGAACTTCTCCAAATGTTCTTTCCTAAGATAAACATAAATTTTATCGTAATCCGCCGGGGCGATTTTAAACTTTTTAGTGTAGGCGGAGTAAGCGCCAAAAATCGCTTCTGACGGCATTAAGGATTCTATTTCTTTCGGGGCGCCTTCAAAATAGGTCTTGTAAACTATATCTTTCTCTAAATTCCTGAATGTCGCCCAAAGATAGAGCATTTTTTCCGGATTTATTAAAACAAAAAATCTGCCGGTTACTCTAACAGCGCCGGTTTTTCTCGGGACTTTTAACGCGCCATTAACCGTGCTTAAAGAAAAACCAAATTTCTTAGCAATTTCTTTCTGTTGGAACTTGTTTTTCTTTTTCTCAATTGTCTGATATAAGAGTTCTCGCCAAATTATTTCTTTTTTTAACATAAATTTCGGTATCTGGATTTAATTTTAAACCTCATTTCTATTATATTAGAAATGAATCCCACAGTCAAAGGGGCGCGACCCCTAAAAAGACCCCCTGAAAAAACAGTCTTAAAATAAATTGCCTTGTTTTGTTAGATTCTTTGAATCAAGTCTTTGAAACTCATTGGATTCAAATATTCTTTTGAGTAATGAATGGAATTCTAATTTTCCAAAAACCGAGGAGAGTTTTTCTGTGTCATATTTTTGGAGTTTCGCGTTCTCCATCTTAAAATCGACCGGCGCGTCCTTAACGAGCGTCACCAACCTTTTGGAATGTTCGGCTGTCTCTTTTGATTTTTCCAAAATCTCCCGCATCTTGTCTCTAATTTCTCCCTTGGATAAATTTCTATAAATCCCCTTAATTGAGCCGAATTTCCGAAGTAAGTCCTTTGCTGTCACTTCACCAACGCCTTTGACGCCAGGAATGTTGTCCGACGGGTCGCCGCGCAATGCTTTGTAATCAATCATTTGCCCCGGTTCCAGCCCGAAGACCTCTTTAATTTTGGCTTCATCGTACAAAATCGTCTCGGAGATTCCTTTTTTAAAAGACAAAACTTTTGTCTTGCCGCCGACCAACTGCAAGGTATCCAAATCGCCGGTTAAAATTATGTTCTCGATGTTTTTATCCGCCTCTTCGTTTTTGCGGCAAACGGTGGCGATAATATCGTCGGCCTCATAACCCTCTTTTTCAAGCGCGGGTATGCCAAACGCTTCCAAAACTTCCTTAACGAGCGGGAATTGGTCGTAAAATTCCTGTGGCTTCTTAACTCTTTGCGCTTTATACTCTTTAAATTCTTTGTGGCGAAAGGTCGGGGCGGCTGTATCAAAAGCTACCGCCGCATAGGCCGGCCCAAGGTCTTTTAAAATCTTGATCAAAACGCTCGTGAAGCCGTAAACGGCGTTTACAAGTTTGCCCTCTTTTGTCGAAAGAGGAGGCAGGGCGTGATATGCCCTGTGAACGAGGGCATTCCCATCAATAATTAAAAATTTCTTTTTGTCCGACATACTCAATGTAGGTCTCAAAGCGAACCCCGATATCCATCGGGACAGGCTCTAAAGGTTCGCACTACAACCAATAACCGCTGTGTCTTAAATTTTAAATCTAAATTTGGAGGCCTGGACCGGAATTGAACCGGTGTGCGCGGTTTTGCAGACCGCTGCGTAACCACTCCGCCACCAGGCCACCACACTAATTCCGCCAAACTATTGGGTTTCCGAAATCCCCAAGTTAAAACTATGGGATTTCGGAAACCCTTGAGTTAAAAGGAATTGGTGTGGGGACAGGCCATGATTCGGCTCATTGTCTTATATAAAATACCAACTTCTTGCAAAAAAATCAACCACGGACAAAGTCTGTGTCTTAAAACCATCAACAGATGGTTCTGCAAAACACTAAATAGAACCAACCGTAAAACCACCCCATGACACAAACTTTGTCCGTGGTCAACTTTTTATATTTGACAAAAACCATATAAAGTGTTAAAGTTTAATCAGTAATGGAACTTTTAAAATCTTTTTAAAAAGGAGAAAAAAATGTACAAAAAGTGTTTATTTGCGGGATTTTTGGCTCTATTTTGTCTTGTTTTGGCCATTCCCGGCTATGCCGCCGAAAAAAAGAAAAGCGTTGGCGTCGGACTGGGCGTTTCAAACGCTTATCCGACAGTTGAACTGGACCTCCGCATGAAACCGGCGCCCATTGAACTGGTTTACAAACATTACCTTACCGGCGGGCTCGAAACTGCTCTTAAAATTTACGCCATTGAAAAAAAACACCTTCGTTGGCACATCCTTGACCCGGGAATATACTTTCGACTGGGCACAGAACCCATCTCGGTGCGCGATGTAACAACTGACAGAGGAATAGATATCGTCTTTGGCACCGGCGTAGACATAATGCCTTGGAAAAACCTGGTCATTTCCCTTTCCGTCCGATGGTTTTTGCCCGGCCTTAAGTCGGCTTATGCCGCGGGCAGGAATACCGCCCTGGATTACGCCGTAGAAAATTTCAAATTTGATTTGAACAAAACCATTAAGGAAATCGTTTACGAAAACGGCGAAGCGGCATTCGAGGCCGCGTCCCGGCGCACAAAAGATATTTACAAACAGGCAATAACAGAGCCGCAGATACAATTGACTTTCACTTGGTATTTTCTATAGATTTTAGAAGCCATTGAACGTAACTAATCCAATTTACGCCAAATTTTAAAGCCCCGACAAGAGAGGGGCTTTTATTTTTAAGATATTTTTGTTACAATACCTACAAACAAATACAGTCATTGTCAAAGGTCAAGGATTAAAGATCAATGGTTAATCGTATGAGCAATTTTAATAAATATAAATCAAAATATACGCGTTCTTGGAAAAAATCCCGCCGGAAAATGACCGGCTTTTCCGATTTACCCCCACACCGATGCCAACGAAATTGGTGTGGGGGTTTGCTTTCGAAACCGAAAAACCTCGCCTTTAGTCCCTGTTTCGGGAAAAAAAATAGATTCAGAAAATCGTCTTTAATTCTTACCGTTTTAAGCCTTTTGGCGGTTTTCGGTTTTGCCGGCGTCATTGCTACGGCCGGACTTTTCATTTGGATAGGCAAGGGGCTTCCCAATGTTTCCTCTCTTTCTTTCAGATTAGTTCCTCAAAGCACCAAAATCTATGACAGAACCGGCGAAACGGTTTTATACGACATCCACGGCGAAGAAAAAAGGACCATGATACGTTTAAGCGAGGCGCCTGAATTTCTAAAACAAGCCACTCTCCTTGCCGAAGACCGAGAGTTTTATAAACACGGCGGCATCAACTGGAAGGGGATTCTAAGGGCGGCGATCATTGACGTTCTTTCGGGGGAAAAGGCGCAAGGCGGTTCGTCGATTACCCAGCAATTGGTCAAAAACGCGATACTCTCTTCGGAGAAAACATTCACCAGAAAAATAAAGGAGTTGATTTTGTCTTACCGCCTCGAATCGCAATTTTCCAAGGACGAGATACTTGAAATGTATTTTAACGAGATACCTTACGGTTCGACGCTTTACGGCATTGAAGCCGCTGGCCAAAGTTTTTTCGGCAAAAAAACCAAAAATTTGAGTTTGGCCGAAGCCGCCCTCCTTGTTTCCTTGCCCAAAGCGCCTAGTTACTACTCTCCTTATGGCAATCACCGCGAAGAACTCGTCGCAAGGTCTCATTTTATTTTGGACGAAATGGTGAAATCGGGTTTTATCAGCCCCAATCAAGCCAAAGAAGCCAAGGATTATGATATATTAAAAAATGTCTTGCCTTACCGCGAAAAAATCATCGCGCCCCACTTTGTCATGTACATAAAGGATTTGCTTGCGGAAAAATACGGAGAAAAGATGGTGGAACAAGGAGGATTGAAGGTTGTCACCACGCTTGATTTAGACAAACAAAAACTCGCCGAAGAGGCGATTGCCCAATATGTTGAAAGAAACGAAAAAGAATTCGGGGCGACAAACGCGGCTCTGGTCTCTTTGGACCCGAAGACCGGCCAGATTTTTGCCATGGTCGGCTCAAAAAATTTTTTTGAACCGAATTTCGGCAGCGTAAACGTAACCTTGAGGACTCGGCAACCCGGCTCCTCCTTTAAGCCCATTGTTTATGCCGCGGCTTTTCTTAAGGGTTTTACCCCTCAAACCGCGCTTTACGATGTCAACACTGTTTTTAAAACCCTGATTGAAGGCGAATATTCCCCAAAAAACTATGACGAAAAAGAACACGGGGCTCTCACAATGAAACAAGCGCTGGCCGGCTCTTTAAACGTTCCGTCGGTTAAAACGCTTTATCTGACTGGAATAAATAATGTTCTTGATTTAGCCGACAAAATGGGTTACACCACGCTCAAGGACCGCAGCCGTTTCGGGCTTTCGCTCGTTTTAGGCGGCGGGGAGGTGAAACTTTTGGAACACACCAACGCCTTTGGCGTCTTTCTCGCCGACGGTAATTTTAACCCAACAACGCCTCTTTTGAAAGTGGAAGACGACAAGGGCAATGTTCTCGAAGAATTCCAACCAAACCGAATCAAAGTTTTAGACGAAGAAATTTACCGGAATATCATTGATATTTTGTCCGACAACAGCGCCCGCTCATTCATTTTCGGCATCAACAATTATTTGGTTTTGAAAGACCGGCCGGCGGCCGTCAAAACCGGCACCACCAACGACTTTCGCGACGCCTGGACAATCGGCGGCACGCCGTCACTGACGGCCGGCGTCTGGGCTGGAGACAATCTCAATAAGGAAATGAAAAAAGGCGCCGATGGTTCCAAAATTGCCGCGCCGATTTGGAATTATTATATGTCAAAAGCGCTCGAGGGACAGCCAGCAGAAGAGTTTGTTAAACCCTTGCCGATAATCACAGGCAAGTCCGTTCTTGACGGCCGGGCGGTTTTTCAAAAAGAGGTGCGAATTGACAAGGCCTCGGGTAAACTTGCCACAGAGTACACGCCGAAAAGTTTCATTGAAACGAGATTTTATAGCGAAGTTCACGACATTCTTTATTACGTCAACAAAGACGACCCCCGGGGGCCGGCGCCGCAAAATCCTTCTGAAGACGAGCAATTTGAAAATTGGGAAAAAGGCGTGGCCGATTGGGCAGAAAGGAATAATATAATTCCTTCAAGTCCTCCGATTGAATACGACCATCTCCATACCCCTTCAAACTTTCCAATGCTTGAAATTTTGAATATCTACAGCGGAATGACAATAAACGACCGAAATCTCGACATCCGCGTCCAGGCCTCGGCCCCGCGCGGGGTAAAAAGAATCGAAGTAAGTTTAGATGATGAATTATTGTTGAACAGTCCTTATTCAAGCATCGTCAATTTTTCCATTCCTCAACAATTTCCAAACGGCAAGCATATTTTAAAAATTGCCGTCTTTGACGACATAGACAACTCTGCGACAAAGGAATTGGAGATCAAGTTATCCTTTTAAGAAAAAATAACAAATCCCCCTTAATCCCCCTTTTAT
>DYHP01000053.1 GCA_020724105.1 Candidatus Methylomirabilis sp.
TAATTTTATTTTTGATTTCTTTGATTTCCGCAGAGATTTTGAGCGCATCAACGCTTCTTAAAATTCCTTCGGCGAAGTTGTCAACAGGCGAGATATTGGCTCTTAAAGGAGACAGTCCCTCCGTAATTCAGTTTAACCCCGCGAGTATAGATTTGGAAGATTACTCAATTGAAGCATCAATGCAGAAGGGATTCATGGGCGATGATAGTTTGTATTATTTGGGATATTCCCGGGCATTTTCAAATAGTATTATCGGTGTCTTTTTTAATCACTACACTGCAGGGACTTTGGAGTATTTTGACAGATATGGAAATAAACGGAGTGTAAATGCACAGGTGGATTATATTCTCGGTGGACATTATAAGCGGAGACACAATAAAAAAATTTCGTATGGTGTAAACTTAAAATATTTCACTTCAACTTTAATTGAATACGCTGATGCTTCGGCGGTTGCCGCAGATATTGGTTTTGATTACAGGGAAGGATATGGAATGATGGGATTAACGATAAAAAATATAGGATTTCCGATAGACCATTACGACTCTGCTGAAAGTTTGCCGCTGACGCTTTTGGGCGGGTTGGGATATATGGAGGGCAAGTATTTTGCGGGACTTGCTGCAAGTTACAATTTCAGCGAAAAAATATTTTCGCCGCACATAGCAGCAGAAATTAAATTAGTTGATATGCTGTATCTTCGTGGGGGATACAAATTTGGAAGCGCTGTTGAATCATTCTCTCTGGGGTTCGGTATAGACATTTTGTCCAGAGGGATTAAAGTTGCCTATAACTTCGGATTAAGCAAAACCTTTGACAATACCCATTTTATTACGATTTCATTTAGCCCACATTAAGATAAAACACATCTTTGAAGGCAAATAACGATTTTTCTTTTGTCTTGTAGCCAACTTTAGGTTAGTTGTGTCTTTGAAAGTCGTCAACAAGTTGTAAACTTACGAAATAAAAAAGAGGAGTTTATGATTTTCTTGCCGAACATTTGTTCGGGGCGAACACATGTTCGGGCACGACCTAATAGCCGCCATTCTTTTTAGTGTGCTTAATTTGATTTTTTTTGATGGGAGATTTCGTAAAAAATTATTGCCGCGGACATCGCAGCGTTGAGGGACGATATTTTTTCCTCTATCGGAATTGAAACCAAAAAATCGCAGTTTTCTTTTGTAAGTCGTCTCATGCCCTTCCCTTCACCTCCGATAACGATCGCGGATTTTTTTTCAAATTTTATTTTTGAAACTGGCTCGCCCGACATTTCCGCGCCATAAATCCAATATCACGTCATCGGTTATACCTTATAGTAATAATGAAAATCCGCGCGATAAAATTGCCGCCGTCAAGCTCGCCGCCGATTTTTTTGATTCTCTGCGCGAAAGATTTTATACTAAATACGGTGTTATTATGATATCGCCCGAAAGAGGGGCGGAATTTACAGAAGTATGAATAATTTATGCTTGACATATTAGAAAAATTATGTTATATACTTCTGCGCGCTAATGGCGGGGGACGAGCCAGAGGGGGTAAATTTCAAAAAAGGGGAGGGGAATATGAGTAGCCCACCGTTTAAGAACGCACCATCGTCGCTTAACAATTTCAAGATAGAAAAAGGATCAGGCGGTAGCGGGACGACCGCCAACTCCGGGCATTACACTAATTATCAGCCGTCAATGCCTGAGCCGTATTATCAGCAGCCGCAATCAAGCAACTATGATGTGTCAATCAGCGGCAATACGGCTCGCGGTACCGACCAACCTAAAAAATAAGTGCGGCTTTTCATGATGCGGGGCGGACTTGTTTAGCTAACCATCCTAAAAAGGGGGATCAATGTTTATCGTTAACAAAAGTCGTTTTTTGCTTTTGGCGGTTTTTTTATTTTCCGTCGCAGCGCCTGTTTTGTTTGCCGCTCAGACGCAGATGAAATATGAGACGGCGAATTTCATCCTTTATTTTGAAGATTCACAAGACGATGGCTATAAAGACCGCGCTCGGATCGCGGAAATTACAGAACAAATTTATGAGGAAACCGCCGATCGGCTGAATATCCGCTTTGGTGAAAAAATTCCGGTTTATCTCGTAAGTCCTATGTTTGAAAATCGCACTCACGGATACGCCATGGTGTCTATGAACAAATCGGGAAAAGTGTTTATGCGTTATATACACTTTCCCCTCAACGTATGGCGGAACAGTCGGGATTTCCGTTTTATAAAACCGCTTCTGCCTCACATTGAAAAATACACACGAGACAAGATTGAAGAACAAATTGTTACCGCATTGTTTCTGTTCAAATACTTAAAATCCCAAAATGAGCCGCGAAAATTCAATGCCACGATTTATGAGTTAGCCAGAGCGTTCCGGACGGAGCGCGACATACATTCGCCGATTAGATGGATTATAGATCACGCAGCCGATCATGGACAGCCGATGCGCCTTCTCCTCTCTACGGGCGATCGCGAATGGGATCCGCACACATCTGATATCGTCTCGTCTAAATCCACGTCTTTCGGCGGTTTCATAATTGAAAAATACGGCTTTGAAAAATTTGAAAAACTTCTTCGGTCCGCCGACTGTGAAAATGTAAATATGCTCATTGAAAAGTACTATGGCAAATCCACCGATGTCCTTGAAGATGAGTGGCGACGTTGGCTGCGCAAAAAAATAACCGTCTACGATGAACCGCCGCTGGATTTGCGAATTCAAAGACATAACGAGGTATCGGCGTTTTATACGGCAGGCTGGCAGTTGAGAGAAGAAACTTTAAGGCGGCGATTTCAGGATGCGTCGGCGGTTCTGAGGGCGATGCTGTCTATTTGCGAGTATTCGGACGATGTTTATCAGCCCGCCAAAAAATTGGCGACATTGCGGCTCAAAGAAGCGGTTGACAAAGAAAGAATTGCGGAGGTGGATTTTTACTTTACCGATTCAAGCGCCACCGCTGACACCGTCTCAATCGCAGGCAGTTTCAATAATTGGAATCCGTCCGCGCCGCCGTATAAACTCAAATTAACTGACAGCAAAAAGGGGCTGTGGCATACAAAGGTTTATCTTGCCCGCGGCAGGCATCAATATAAGTTTTTGGTTGATGATTCCCGCTGGTTCCCGGATGAAAGC
>DYHP01000022.1 GCA_020724105.1 Candidatus Methylomirabilis sp.
CCCGCCTCGCCTTGAAGCGGAAGCGAAAAGGACGATTTCAAGTTTTTCTTTGGCGATAGCCCACTAACAAAATCTTACAGATTTTATTCTTTGGCGACAAATTCTTTTTAATTTTCTTTTTCAATCGCTTTTAACGCTTTAACTCAAGATTCTTTGCGACTAATTTCATCAATGAGTAATATACCATTCCTTAACCACGGCTTGAACCTTAGGCAGCTTGTTAAGTCCTTGCTTTTCTATATCCCAGCCGTTGTAGATATAACCATCCATGCTCTTTTCTGCTAGCTCTAAAACCATTTTTACGGTCTTTACTAATTCATCTTCGGTAAAGGAAATTGTAGATTCTTTCTCGCCTGCCCAATGGACGGCTTCCAGCGCACCACCGAACTCAGATAATATGACATTAGGTACGCCGTCGGATTTTGCCTGGTCATTGGTTTTTTGGATTACATGGCGCAGATAATCCATATACTCTTCTGTGCTAAGTGCCTTGGGAAAACGGAATGTATTAACGGCAATGTAATCATAGCCGCTAAAATTGATGTCGTGAATCAGTTTTATCTCGCTGTCAGCAATTAGCTCTTTTCCTTCAAGTGCCATTTCTCCTTTTTGGGCGCTGAAGCTGTTGAGATTGTCAAACGTTTCTTTATATAAAACCTGACTGTTCATATCAAGAATTTCTAATTTATTAATGCGTACTTTGCCTCTTAATAAATAACCACCCAAGGGACCGCTGTCATCAAGTTTTTCCATTAATTTTTCATTGTCAATTGACACTGTGATCAGCTTGCCCTTAATTTCAATTTTGAGTTCGTGCCAACCGCCTGAAAGCAGGTAATTTTTTGACTCTCTAAATATCTGGTTTGTTTTTGCATACTTTTCCAGATTGAGTCCGTCTGAACTGATCCTTAAAGAGATACTTTGTTCTGCCTGTTCTTTCAACTTTATGGTGAATTCATTACCATCAAACTTAAAACCGATTATGAATATATGATCTTCTTTCCAATCTTTTGGCTGATCAAGATCAGTAGACTGTTTTTTCCACATAATCTTGCCATGATAAACCGCCTTTAGTTTTGGCAGAAGTTCCCGAAGCCATTTCTCATTCTCAACAACGCCCATATGGCATTCGCCTTCAACTATCGGCGCAAAGTACTCCACATTATAATCCTCGGCGATTTTGGCATATTTAAGGCTGATCCTGGTCATCTCCTTTTGAAAAAGCCCAGGGTTTTTTACTTTAGGGTCAACCTTTCCGGCGTTCATCGGCGTAGTTTCCAACATTACTCGCAAACCATTTTTATGCGCCTTATTGATCGCTTTTTTGACATAGTTCTCGGTTCCAGCAATTTCCGAGACCCTGCCTTCTTGATCGTGTGTCAACATCGGTGAAAAAGTAATCGTGTTTATGCCCATCTCCTTCATTTTCTCGGCGTCGTTTAACTCAGAAAGTACCCGCCCGCTTTGTGAGCTCCAGTAACCTTTAATTTTATTGTTGACGGAAGGCGCAGGAACCGGCTGTAAACTTTCTCCTGGGAGCCTAATCAACCCCATCGCATAACCGAAGATTAAAATGACGATGGTGGCAATTGCCATCAAACCCAACAATATCTTCCACCAGTTTTGGATAAAAAAATTCATATAGTCTGCCCCTAAAATAAGAGCCTTTCGCCCATGCTTAAGAATCTTGTTTTTTGCTTCTTCCGAAAATCGGCTGGCGAGCCCGCGTAGCGGGCGAGCCAGCAACCTCTTTTACCAACTGGCGGAGAGGGTGAGATTCGAACTCACGGTCCCCGTGAAGGGACACCGGTTTTCAAGACCGGCGCATTCGTCCACTCTGCCACCTCTCCGCTCTGGAATCATTTCAATTCTTTAAGGTCTCTCTTAAAAAATACTTTATCCTCTCTCTCTTTTCCGTTTTTTAAAAATAATTCTTCTTCTAACGCATCTGATTAATAAAAGCTTCATAATAAATTACCTAAGGCCTGCCGAATTTTGTAAAAATAACCTTACCTAATCGGTGGTTCCTTCCAATTTCGCCTTGCGGAAGATGGGCGGAAACCCACGATGCCCTTTCGGATATATCCCGATAAAAACGGAGGGGACAGGACTCGAACCTGCAAATCCCTTACGGGATGCACGCTCTCCAAGCGTGTGCCTTAGCCGTTCGGCGCACCCCTCCGTTTTTATCGGGACGCACCATGCCGCTATGCGACTCTTCCTCTCTCTCTTAATTTTACATTAAAAATTTTAAAAAATCAACACCGCTTTTCTTCAATAATCAAGGACTGTCCTTATTGACAAGGACAGTCCTTACCAATTTCGCCTAGAGATGTTTTAAATTAACCACCTTTTTTCTAATTTGTCAAATTTCTCTTCATCAATCGCTTCTCTAATTTCCCGAAACAATTTTTGAATGAAGTAAATGTTGTGTTTTGTCGCCAGGATGTACGCCAAAATTTCATCGGAAGCGAACAAGTGGTTAAGATAAGCGCGGGAATAAGTTTTACAAACTTCGCAGCCGCAATTTTCATCAATCGACCCAAAATCTTTTTTAAACTCGCTTTTTGAAATGTGAAGGCGGAATTTATTTTTGATGCTGCCGCCGGATTTCGGCAAAAGATACAAAATCCCTTGTCTTGCCAGGCGTGTTGGTGAAACGCAATCAAAAGCGTCTATGCCCGCTTTTATAGAATAAAAAATATCGTCTATGCCGCCGATGCCCAAAAAATGCCTTGGTTTTGCTTCGGGGAGTTCGGAAATAACCCAATTTAACGTTTTTTGGAGCGGTTTTTTACTGCAAGCCGCGCCGAAACTCCCGCCGACGCCGAATCCGTCAAACGGCATCGCGCCGATAATTTTGGCGCTTTCTTTTCTCAAATCTTCGTATTCGCCGCCCTGAACAATGCCAAAAAGCGCTTGCCCCTCGACCTTGCTCGGGGAAAATTTTCTGTGAAACTTGAGGCATTCTTTCGCCCATTTGTGGGTCCGTTGCATCGCCTCTTTGGAATATTCGCGCGAGGCAAAAGGCGGCGGGCACTCGTCAAAAGCGAAAATTATGTCAGCGCCTAATTTTTCCTGAATTTGAATTGAGATTTTCGGAGTTAAGCGACGCAAACTTCCGTCAATGTGCGAACGGAAAGTGACGCCTTCATCATCGATTTTCGCCAATTTTTTACGTATTCCCTGAGCGGAGCAAGACGGAGTCGAAGGGTTTTTGCCTTCGACAATCTCAGGCATTATTTTTTTCAATCCTCTTTCCATCCCAAAACCCAAACTGAAAACTTGGAAACCGCCGCTATCGGTGAATATCGGCCCCTGCCAATTCATAAACCGATGCAATCCGCCGGCTTTTTTGATTATCTCCGCGCCGGGGCGCAGCATTAAATGATATGTGTTGCAGAGCACCGCCTCGACGCCGAGTTTTTTCAGTTCTTCAATTTGAAGCGCCTTAATCGCCGCCTGCGTGCCGACATTTATAAAAGCCGGCGTATGAATTTCGCCGTGAGGAGTATAAATTATGCCGCATCTCGCGCGGCTTTTAGAATCGGTTTTTGTGATTTTGAATTTTATCGGCATAAAACCACCACAAATTCACCCTTTATTTCATTTTTCGGAATCGTTATGTTGTCCATCGTTCCGCGGTAAATTGTTTCAAACATTTTTGTAAGTTCGCGGCAGATGACGATTTTGCGGTCAGCCGGCAAAAATTCTTTCAGTTGGTTTAAGCATTTTTCCATCCGGTGGGGAGATTCATAAAAAACCGCAGTCTTTTCTTCTTTTGCCAATTCTTTAAAAAATTTTTCCCGTCCTTTTTTGTGCGGCGGAAATCCTAAAAACACGAATTTATCGATTGGAAATCCGGAGACCGAAAGCGCGGCAGTGGCGGCGCAGGGGCCGGGAATCGGAACGATTTTCAAACCAGGCAATTTCCCAATCAGATATTCAATCAATTTATTTCCCGGGTCGGAAATTCCCGGCGTGCCGGCGTCGGAAACCAAAGCGATGTCCTTCCCCTTTTTCAATTCTTCCAACACATAAGCGACCTTGGATAATTGGCTGTGCTGATGGTAACTTTGAAGCGGTTTTTGAATGTCAAAATGACTCAAGAGTTTTGCCGTCACGCGCGTATCCTCGCACAAAATCAAATTCACGCTCCTTAAAGTTTCCAAGGCGCGTTCGGAAATATCTTTTAGGTTTCCGATCGGCATGGCGACGATGTAAAAAGTCATATCCAAAATTACCAATTAAAATTTATAAATAGTGTAACAAAAAATTTGATATTTGACAAGGTTTTTGAGTTTGGTAGAATTAAATTATATTGAACTTTAAAATTTCAAAAAGCCCGCCTTCGTCCCGACAAGTCGAGACTACGGCGTGGCAAGAAGGAAAAACACTATGAAAATTATCAAAGCTTATTTTGTTATCGAAGATAAAATTGACGGCAATGAGATTTTGAAAAAAATCGAAAAAGCCGGCAGGACTTGTTATAAATCAGAAGATAAAATTACCGACGAATCGGCGAAAAAATTTGTTGCGGGCATTATTAAATCGGGGCACCATTCGGTCATTGAACATGAAAAAATCACCATCCGCGTCATTTGCGACAGAGGCGTAACTCATGAAATCGTTCGCCATCGAATTGGTTCTTATAGTCAAGAGTCCACTCGTTACTGCAATTATTCCAAAGATAAATTCGGCAAGGAAATAACCGTTATTGAGCCGGTTTTCTGGAAGACAAGCGATCCGCAGTATGGAGTATGGAAAGACGCGTGCGAATATGTTGAAAAAGCTTATTTTAAACTTTTAGAAATGGGCGCGACGCCGCAAGAAGCGCGAAGCGTATTGCCGAATTCCTTAAAGACAGAGATAATCATTACCTTTAATCTCCGCGAGTGGCAACATTATTTCACCGTCCGCTCGTCAAAAAGAGCCCATCCTCAGATGCGCGAAGTCGCAATTCCGCTTCTGGAAGAATTCAAAAAGTTAATTCCCGTTATTTTTGATGATATAAACCCTGAAAAATAGAAAAGAGTAAAAAAACAAAACCGTTATCAAAATCAGATAGCGGTTTTTTGTTAAAACAATAATAACTTATTTAGGAATAATAATTTTCGGAATAATCGTATATATATCGCCGGCGCCCATAATGATTATAAGGTCGTCGGCTCTAGCGTTTTTTAAAATTTCCTGCGTTGTTTTTTCCAAGTTTCCGCCGTAAACCAATCTTTCGGATTTCTCGGGATATTTTTCGCGGAGCGCTTTGATGAGTTCATAAGAATTCGCGTCTTTGTCCCCCGCCTCTTCCCTGCCGGCAACGTCAAAAATTTCGCTTAAAATCAAAAAATCCGGTTCGATTAAAGCATCAACAAAATCATTGAACAGATTTTTTGTTCGGTTGCGCTGGTGCGGCTGGAAAGCCAAAACAATTCTTCGCAACGGATAAAAGTCGCGCGCCGCTTTTATCGTTTCTTTGATTGACGTGGGGTGGTGGCCATAGTCGGAAATTATAATCGCGTTTCCGCCTTCGCCGGGCTTAGGCGTGATAGAACCGACTTTTTCAAACCTGCGCCAAATTCCGTTAAATTCAGCCAGGATTTTTTTTACGACACCGCTCGGAACTCCCAACTCCATCGCTAACGCGGCGGCCGACAAGGCGTTATAGATATTAAATTTGCCCGGAACGCGCAAGGTGAATTCGCCGACGGATTGGTTTCCTTTCGAAATTTTAAATTTCTGTTCTCCCTCTGTGGATGAAACGTCATAGACGACCCAGTCAGCATCCGATGATAATCCGAATTTTTCAAGTTTTGATAGACTGGATTCCCCGATTAAATCGGGGAATGACAAATTTAATGTATTTAATTTTTTATAAACTTCCATCGCGCCTTGGTTGTCGTTGTTGAAAAAAATAATGCCGCCAGCGCGGACTTCTTGCGCCAAATTTAAAAAAGCGTCTTCCACGTCGTTCAAATCTTTATAGCAATCCGTGTGGTCGAGTTCAACGTTGTTGATTATCAAATGCCGCGGATAAAGATGAAGAAAATTTTTTAAATGCTCGCAGGCTTCAACAACCAGCCAGTCGCCTTTTCCGAACCGCAGATTTTGATGAGGAAAATTTTTTACCTTGCTGCCGACAATCACCGTCGGGTTAAATCCAGCGGCTTCGAGCATCAGCCCCAACATGGCCGTGGTCGTGCTTTTGCCGTGAGTTCCCGAAATGGCGATTGTTTTTTTGGTTTTGGAAATTTCCCCTAAAAATTCAAAATAACTCAATTCGGGGATGCCCCTGCTTTTTGCCGCTTCCCGTTCCGAATTGGAATCAGGCACTGCCGAAGAATAAACGATTAAATCGCAATTTTCAGGAACGTTGTTCACGCTGTGGTTTAGAAAAATCTTGATATCCAAATTTTTAAGTTCGTCAATTGTTTCAGAAGCAACAACGTCCGAACCGCTCACTATTTTTCCCTGAAGTTTCATCAGTTTGGCAACGGCGCTGGTGCCTATGCCGCCGACGCCGACAAAGTGGATTGTTTTGAGATTATCAAAATTCATATAGCATTTTATTGGAAATTGTCCCTAGGTTGCCTAGGGATTCGGGATTGAGGATTGGTCATTGTCGGAGTATTTCTTCCGCTTCTTTTACTTTTCCGGGGTCAATGGAAGTCGCGCGAGAAATCGCCTGTTTCATTTTTTCAGAATCCCCCAATCTTTTATACGCCTTGGCTATCGTCCAATAGCCGTCGGCATCCAGCCGCACGCGTTCCGCGAAAGAAAAGTACCAATCCAATGTTTTTGTGGAGGTTGTCGTTTCCGCCACAATTTTTAAGGTATTAACGTAATCGTTTGCCACCGGAGTGAGATTTGCCGCCAAATTCACAGTTTTTTCAACATTCTCAAGGACTTTTTCCTTCTCGCCCGTTTTGGCGTAAATGGCCGCCAGATACCAATAGGTGTCGCCGATTTTTGGATTGAATTCAACGGTTTGCTGTAAAATGCGCTCCGCTTTTTTATTGTCTCCCCCCATTTGATAAAGTTGGGCGGCGGTGAAAGCCACCTGCTGCCTTTTTGGCGAAAGGGAAAGAGCGGTTTTTATTTCTTCTTCGGCGGCGTTTAGGTAATTAACATCTTGAAAAAGCAAAGCCATGTTTGCGTACCATTGGGTTAAATACATATGGATATATACGTCTTTCGGATGCTCGTTCTTTGTTTTTAAAAGTTCACTGGTGGCGTCATTAAAATAGCTTTTTAACTCGTCTTTAGTTAAATCGGTTTTTGCGTTTCCCAGCATTAGAATCATTTTTGAAAATTCGTCGCGGGTTTCTTTCAAATAAGGGCTCCAGATTGAAAGCGCTTTTTTAAAAATTTCATACCCTTGATAAAAATTCGATTGATATGTGCTGAGTGCCTTAATTGTCATCCTGCTGACTCTAAATGGACCGATGTTTAGATAATAAACGATAAATAATGAAGAAAAGATTAAGCCGACGATTATTGCGCCTCGGTAAGCGGGATCGAGTTTTTGCCAAAATCCGCTCACTTCACCCTCCCAAGTTTTGGCTTGCCCGCCCAAATTTCTTTGAAATTTACGGCAGGTGAACAAAATTTGGGAGGGTGAACGTAGATTTTCCTTTGGAATCGTTTTTAATTCACCGCCTTCGGGCGAGCCGTAGGAACTGTGGACAAATCCCAAAATGACGTAAAAAAGCATCAAAATCGTTAGTGTGTCAAAAACAAAAAGATTTTGGATAAAGTAAGCCGTGGCGGCAATGCCGGGGAAAATGATGAGCGAAATGTCTTGGTTAGTTTTATTTCTCAATGCCTTGAAAAGCGTGGCGTAAAAGGCCAAGAATATAAATAAATATGAAAGAAGTCCTAAAATTCCGCTTTCGTTTAAAGTGTCAAAGATTACATTGTGGGCATGGTCTTGCCAGGTTTCGTATTGTCCGAATTCATAAAATTTGGGGTTGTAATGCTTGTTAAAAGCGATGTGGTAATTGTCCGGTCCCCAGCCCAAAATCGGCTTGTCTTTAAACGTTTCCCATGCCACTCCCCAGTTTAAAACGCGCGTCGAACCGGTGGTGGTAACGAAAGAGATATCGGTAAAACGCGCTAAATACTGATTGCTTTTAACAAAGTTGCTGTTTTTGTTGAACCAAATCAGTGAACTGAGCATTATGATGATTAAAAGCAGTAATCCCAAAGAAAGGCGAACCTTCTTTGATTTAGAAAATACGGCGTAAAGAAACGCGCCCATTATCACGCCGATAAACACTCCCAAAAACGGGCCTCGGCTTCCGGCTAAAACCAAACCGATGGCGTTGATAAAAAACGAAAAAATCCAAAATAAACGTTCCGCCAAATGGACCCGGCTTCTCAATAAATAAGCGCAGGCGATAAAAATATGCCACAAACAATAGCCGCCCAAGTAAATGTAGTTGCCCAAGGTGCTGTAGACCTGTCCTCCCCCGGCGGTGTGGAGAAAAGTGCCTTTTTGAAGATATTGATAAATCCCTAAAAAATTCATTATAAAACTTACAATTGTTGAAGCGATAAAAACTTTTTTCCAATCTTCGCGGTCGCGGAAAACGCTTGAAGCGATTATTAAAAGTCCCAAGGCGTGAAGGTAAGTAAAATACCCCATCATTCTTTCGTGATTAGACCAAAACGAGCGCGTTCTGTCCACGGAAAAAATCAACGCCAAAAAATCAATGAAAAAATAAATCAAAATCGCGGTAAGAAGCAAAGAATTTTTAGGCCGATATTTTGGAAACGCCAAAATCAACAGCAAGTACAAGGCGAATAAAATTTCTATTACTCCGCGAAAATACAGGGTTTTGCCGAATATAAACGGAAAAATCGTTGAGCCGGTGTATATAAGCGGCGTTAAGAATACCAAGAATACGCCGACACGCAATATCGCAAGAAGCGTTTTTTCTAGTTTCATAATATGACACGAAGCACCGCAAATTTTGACACGAAGTACCGCGAAATTGGCGGTGCTTAGCGTTTTTATTTGTGAGATTTAGCGTTATTTTCTAAGTTTTTCCGTAACATTGAAACCAAGATATTTTCCCAACATCAGCCGCGTTTGGGCGTCAATCGCCGGTATTGAACCGAAAATGACGAAAGTTACAGGCACTAAAATCCACTGGAAAAACATGATGATATATTTCCAAAAATGAATTTTTTGAGGGCGCGGCGGCAAAAGAAGCACGCTTAAAATCGCCGAAAGCACCGCCCCCGCCATAGCCATTGTCATTAAGTATTGTAAAATATACGGCGCGTTTTGAAAAATTATCTCCGGCTGTTTTCCCCAGGAGGTAAAGCGAAGCGGCAACTGTCCTAATAAAAAAATCAAAATAGGCGCCATTGCCCAACTAAACATGCCTTCCCACGAATTCCAGAGAAATTTTATCCGTTTTTTTAAAGGCACCAATTTATCTTTGGTAAAATTTTTAATAAGATAAGGGAAGTGTTCAATCCCCCAAGCCCACCTTCTTTGTTGTTTGTAGAGAGCGACCAAACTTCCAAACTGGCTTTTCGCAATGGGGGTATCCATTGAAACGGGCAAATAAAGAGGTTCAACGGAGTAATCGCCGTGATAACGCAAGAGGCACTGGAAAAAAATGCGGGAATCTTCAGTAACTATATCTTTTTGCCAAAAATCAACATCAACCAGAGCGCGAAAACTCATACTATGCGAAGAGAAAGTTATCAGCCGTTCCGGCCGTCCGAGTTCCATCATTAACCAAAAAGTTGTTCCGAAAGCGGATACTCGCACGAGCGCGGGCGCGTCCCACATATTATTGTTATAAAACGCCATGGGTTGATAGGAAACTCGCGTCGGTTGGCGATGATTCAAAAAAGCATAAGTTAAATAGGAAAAATATTGAGGATGGACGCAGGTGTCAATATCAAAAGATGAAACAATAATATTTTCATAAGGTATCCCCCATTGGTCAATTTTTTCTTTAACATAATGCCCCGCATAATTTAAATTGGAACCTTTGCCGGGGATTTCATTGGGTAAATTTTTTGGATGAAACGAAATTATTAAATGTCCGAATTTATCTTTATATTTTTCCTGAATTTCCGCGCTAATTTTTAAAAAATTTTCCGCATCTCTCTCTTCCCCTGCTAAAACAATGATAAATTTATTTTTCGGATAATAACTTTTAAGGAGCGCGTTAAGGGTGTTTCCGATTACCGCAATGTTTTCTTTGTATGTCGGCAAAAAAATCAGATGCCAAATTTCAGTAAAACGGGGTAACATTTTAACGCGTTCAAACCAATCTGTCTTAACGGTTTTTCTATACTTAAAATAAGTAACTAAAATATGAATTGAAAAATTTATTACGCGCAAAAGCCAAAAAAAATCATAAACAATTATAAAACAAACGACCCAGAAAGGAATCACGAAAGAGCAAACAATAGCCGCGACGAGCGTCAGCCAAATCATTGCGCCGGGAAAAATTTCACTGAGGCGATATTTTAGATATTCAGACACATTTCAAAACCAAAAACCAAATATCAAAAATAAATTTTAAATTTTTAATTTTAAATTTTTATTGTTTAAAAATTATAAATTATAAATTAAAAATTGAAAGATGGTCTATGGTCTTTGGTCTAGAATATGTAATATTTGGCTCCTTGCTGTATTTCGGCGTCAATATCTGAGATTTATTTTTTAAGGCCGCCTTTAATCGTTTTTTATCGTTTATGTCTTTAATTGAAACAGGAGTCGCTGGTATTTTTAGGGCGTAAGATAGAACGTTTCCGACCGTTATGGCGCCGCGTACGCCGCTAAATGTCCCCGAATCATTGACCGCAAAAATTCCCGAGACATCTTTAACGGAAATTTTGCGTTTTTTGAGCATAGAATCCGCCAATTTCAAAAAATTTCCGTGTTCTTTTTGAGATTCCGACACGATTTTCAAATTTTGATTTAATAAACGCACGAAATTCGTCTTTTCAATTTGACCAAAAAGTAAATAATACATGAATTTTTTACTTCTTTATCTTGAATTTAGTTACTCGGCTCTTTAGCTCTTCGGTTCCAATTTGTCCAATGCGACAATGTGTTTGTGTTCAAACAAGGAATAAAGAAAATTGTCGGCTATCAATTTGCGGTATTTATATTCCGCCCTTGACAATAAAGTGTAGCGAATTTCCAAACCAAGGCGCTTTTCAAAATTTTTAATTTGGCGCGACAATCGTTCATTTGATAGATTCCCGACGATAAACAAATCAATCGGCGTTTCCTTTTCGTTGATAAAAACGCCCGAAAGCACAACCATAAAAACCGGGCCGAGCTTACCGATTGTTTTAACCAAATCATTTTCCAAAAAAAGATGACCTTTAAGCAAGAGAGTTTTGAGTTCGCCGTAAATCGGCGATTCCGTATTTAAGGTAAAAAATTTTTTGGATAGCGCCTTTTTTTGAAGGCCCTTCCTTCCCTCTTGTCCCAAGATGCCGTATCTGCTTAAATTTTTCATTTCTCTTCTTACCGAATTTAATCTGATGCCGATGCGCCTTGAAATTTCCCGCAAATAAAAACTTTGCGAGGGGTCGGCGAAAAACAAATTTAAAATCCTCACCCTTGTTTTTGAACCAAATAAGTGTTCAAGCGGAGATGTCATATTCAAGTTTTAAGTTATAAGTTAAAAGTTATAAGTTTGATAATCACAATAATAAATATAAACTTTTCTGGCAATTTTGTCAAAACTCCGATAAATAGATATAATGATAATGATAATGATAAGGAGAAAAAATTTGGAAATTGGATATTGCCCCGATTCTATCGAGGACTCTCGATGTTGTCGGAGGAAATTGGAAATTTAGTTATTATGTTTCCACAAGTCGCGCAAATGCTCTTTTTGGAAAAAGCAAAGGAGCAACGGATGCTCAAAATTTTTGTTTATCCCGACGCGGAAAACGGGCCTGCGCGAAATAAGTGGTGCATTTTCGGCCTTATTTCCACCTCCTCGAGCCAGATGATCTCGGCCATTTTTAATACTATAAAGCAACATTTGGACGGCGACGCCATGCTGCGAGGAGAGTTTGATTATTTTTCGACCGAAATTATCTTGGAAAAAATTCTGCAAAGAATAAACGAAAAAATTTTCAAAATGTTTATAAATTCACGCGACGCCAATGTAAAAATCGCCGACATTTTGCTCGTGGCGGTAAAAGAATCGCAAATTTCCGTTGCCGGCTGCGGCGGCATCTTTCCGATTTTCATCAGAAAAAACGAAAGGGGCCGCAGCCCTTTTGAGGGAAGCGACCCCCAAAAATATGATTTCAACATCATCAACTTATTTGAAGGATTGGAGGACAATGTTTTTGATTCCGCGCGCGGATTTCAAAATATCGTTACTGGCGAAATCCAACCGGGCGACATTTTAATCATAAACACCAAACAATTATGGGATTTCATCAGTAATGAAAATATCTTGGATTATTTTTTGCGCCTGCCTCCCCGGAGCGCGGTGGAATTTGTAAGAAACAGAATTGATAACTTGGATGATTTTCCGCCCAAGACGGACTCCGACTTGAGTTGGGGAAAATATAAAAATAACTTATGGGGCGCGATTTTGGTGTTAAGCTGGCGCACGCGGGAAATGTATTTAAAAAACGCCAAAACCGTCGGTAAATTCAACGCTTCGTTTGCGCACCTCGTCAGTTTAACGGAACGAACGGAAAAAATTTTGACTTCGTCTTTTAATAATATCTTGGTCAAAAACACCCTTAAATCGATATTAAACGGCCGGCGGAATCTTAAAAAAAGCAAAAATGAAAACGACGAATACGAAAGACCTCCGCGCAGATGGCAAAATAAATATAGATTCTTTTTCCGAACAATCGCTCGACTTATTTTGGCGGTATTCATTGTTTTTTTTAGAATTTTCAAAGACCTTTATCTTTTTATCAGCAATCGGAGTAAAATTAAATTCGTCAATTTTAATTTGGGCTTAGAAGATATGTTGAAAAATATAATTTCAAAATTCAATTTGTTTCCCATAAAAGCAAAATCGTTTCTTGTAATAACCATTGCCCTGTCGGTGATGCTCAGTCAAAGCGTATTTGTGGTAAATTCGCGCCTTAACCAAAAAAAAGCGGAACAGGAAATAAATCAAACGGTTCAAAAAATTCGTGAAAATTTAACCGCGGCCGAAGCAAGCATGATTTACAAAGACAATGCGACCGCTTACAATTCAATAATGGATTCTATAAATCTGTTGGAAACCTTGCCTCAAAAGACAAAAATGGACAAATTAAGGCGAATGGATTTGGCTGAGGAAATAGACAAAATTCGTTTCTCGTATCAGCGCATTGCGATAATCCAAGACCCCGTGGTTGTTGCCAATCTGAACGAGGAAATTGGCAAGCAAATGTTTATAGCCAACGGCAAATTGATAATTTTAACGGATGAAAATAATTTCTATGTTTTAAATCCCCGCGACGGCAAAGCGCTTCTGTCAAACACCGACGAAACCAAAAAATTATCGTCAAATTACAGAAATCAAACGGCATTTTTCAGAAATAACGAAATGCTCAATTCCGGTTTGCCTATTTACGCCAAAAGCGGCAAAAGCGACGTAAAATGGGACCCGCTCGATCCGCCGATTACAGAAACCGCGTCGGGCAACAAAGTTTGGACGTCGAAAGACTCGCTATTTCTTTACGTTTTAGACCCCGCCGGAAAACGGCTGATTATCTACAATAAAAATGGCAATCTTAAAAAACAATATTCTTCCCCGCAATTTAGTGATTTGAAAGATTTCGCGGTTGATGAAAAAAACAAACAGCTCTTTTTATTGAGCGGGAATAAAATTTTAGGGCTGGTGACGGAACATTTGTCTAATTAATCGTCTCAATCCCCCTTTACTTCAGAGTTACCTTAGCGCCTGCTTCTTCCAATTTTTTCTTTATCATGTTCGCTTCATCTTTGCCAACGCCTTCTTTTACGATTTTCGGCGCGGCGTCAACCAAGTCCTTGGCGTCTTTAAGGCCAAGGGTGGTGATTTCTCGGAGCGCCTTGATGACGCTGATTTTATTGGCGCCGGACTCGGTAATTTCAACGTTGAAAACCGTTTTTTCTTCCTCGGCCGGAGCGGCTTCGCCAGCGCCTGCGGCGGCAACCGCCATTACCGGCGCGGCGGCGCTAACGCCGAATTTTTCCTCCAAAATTTTGACGAGTTCCGAAAGTTCCAAAACCGACAATTTTTCAATTGTGTCAACAAGGGCTTTGAATTTTTCGGGAACCGCGACTTCCTTTTTTTCTGTCATATTTATAGAAGCCATTGAACGCCATCACTACGCCATTGCACGCCAAAAATCTGGCGCAAAATGACGCCTGCCTGCGCAGGCAGGTAGTGATAGCGTAAAATGGCGATTTATTTTTTATCTTTAATAGCGTTTAATACCTGAACTAGTCCTCGAAAATTTCCGGCCAAGACGGTTACGAAACCGGAGGCCGGATAATTAATGCAGCCAACCAACCTTGCCAAAAGTTCGGGCTTAGAAGGCAATTTTGACAAAGCAATCACCTGCCGTTCGGCAATCAATTTTCCATCAAGAATGCCGGCGACAATTTTTAATTTTTCATTGTCTTTGGCGAATTTGGCGAGAATTTTGGCCGGCGCCACTTCGTCGGCATAAGCGAAAACCAAGGCAAAATTGCCCGGAATCGCCTTTGGATCAATGTCCAATTTTGTTTGGGCGCAGGCGCGCTTAAACAAGGTTTTTTTGGCAACCAAATAATCAATCGTTTCTTTTTTCAGCAATTTGCGGAGCGATTGAATATCCGACACCTTTAATCCTTCGTAATTAACCAAAATTATCGACTTGCTTTTTTTAATTTTATCTTGCAAATCTTCCGCCATTTTAATTTTTTGTTCTTTTGTTTTAGCCATAATTAATCGCCATTTTACGTTATCACCCCAGTATCAAAGCCCGACAAACTGTCATTCTGAACTTGATTCAGAATCT
>DYHP01000023.1 GCA_020724105.1 Candidatus Methylomirabilis sp.
ATGAGATAACTTTTTTGAATTCAAAAGAAGGGGGAAAACTTAATACCAGTTCATTTCTATATTATTATATCAAATTTTTCCAAAAAAAGAACCCCTCGCCTGCTTCGTAGCAAATGAGGGGTGAATAGGTGGGTCTGTCCTGACTCGTCGGGACAGAAATTGGGTAGGATAAATGGTAGGTTAAAGAACAGTTGGTGAGGTCAATCTTCGGTGTCGTCAGAGAGCCCGAGTGCGGTCGCGACCTGTCTCGCCTGCATGTCGGCGGTCTTCCTCTCTCTGTCTCTGAATTTGTCCACGGGGGACTTGGGCGTTCCCTTGTCCGATGACCGGGGCATTGAACCTCCTGACTTCGGCTTGCCGGACTGTCCCGCTCCCTCTCTCATTGACTGAGAGACCTTGAGTCCGCTGCCCCAAGTCCCCTGTCGGAGCGCTTGCTGACTCGATTTGCCGGACCCGCTCTGAAGGTTGAAACCGAGCGTCTCACCTCCCCCTTTCCGGGCGACGTGCTCCAGAAGAGCGGGGTACAAGTCCCTCGGCAAAACCGAGGGCTTGGGCTCGCCGTCTCGACCTTTCTCCTTGGGGGAAAGGCGTGTCGCGATGGAGCCGCACCGGCGGCACACGATGAGGAAAAACTTCTTGAGCTGACCCTCGCGCTGGCCGCTGCGGTGGACGTACTCATCCCGACCATCCTGTGTCCGAACGGAGACAGCAATCTGCCGGAGGACAAACTTCGACACCATCTCTCCGCTCTTGTGGTCCTTCACCTCCGTCGTGTCTGTGAGGGAGTATTCTGTTTCGCAGAAAACGCACGACGAACGCGCGTCTTCTATCCTCACGCCCGTGGTGAGGAAATCATCGAAGTGGGAGGTTGAAAACTCACCGTTGCCGCTCTTCAAGAAGATGGGATGCTTGTTGTTGTCAACGCACGCCCGCCTATTGACCACGGGCTCAATGAGTGTCTCATACTTCTCCTCTTCCTCCTCCCTGGCCTTGCGCTTGGCAGAGCGCCTGTCGCGCTCGGCCTTCATCTCGGGGGACACGAATTCAGCGAGTCCCGCGGCCAGTTCCGCGCTCTCCCGCATCTTTTTGGCGATCTTCGCCTGCGCCGCCGCGACCGGATCAAGATTCTTCTCATCCCTCTTCTCGCTCTCGTCCTTCTTCGAGAAGTTCGACTTGAACTCCTCCCATTTCTTGAACGCGTCGCTGTACGCGATCCACACCGATGGCGGCGCGATGTCCTCGCCTCCCTTGTTCTTCCTTGGCGGCAGTTTGATGCGCTCGAGGTAAGCGGCGAGACCCTTTGCCTTGGGCGTCTCGACGGACGACACGCAGTAGGCATCAGGCCCCCTTTCTCGCATCGTCTCTCGCATGGCGGCGATGGATCCCTTGATGCCGGGGTCCCCGATCGCCTTCATTGCCGCGGTCAGCCGACCGTAGTTGAGGGACATGGCATTGTCTGTTCCCACCTCCTCTCCATCCAGTGTGACGATTTTCTTCTTTTCTTCCATGATTTTCTCCTTTCCCTCTTGGGAAATTTTGAAATTTTCTGGGTTTAGACAAACATACGGCAAAATTGCCAAATGTGCAATGTCAACCTACCCACTTAGGTTTAAAAGAACGAATTTGCCTCCGCCAAAAAATAAAATTTTTATTGAATGAACGGGCGGAGACAAGTTCAATCTTTCAAACCGAGAAACGAAAAAACTGAGGGATAAAACAACCGGGGAACAGGAACTATTTGCATCCAGAAAGATGGAGGTTCACCCTCCCAAGTTTTGGCTTGCCCGCCCAAATTTCTTTGAAATTTACGGCGGATGAACAAAATTTGGGAGGGTAAATTCCCCGCTCTCCCTGATGAATCAGGGACGGGGCAAAGTATGCCGCAAAATTGGTCTTCGGAGAAACCCCGATAAGTGGTCCCGATTTTATCGGGACACTACGGGGCATATTGCTAGGGCAAATCCCCAGAGACAACCAGCAACACACCCTTCCGACTTTAAGTCGGAACACTCCTCCATTTTTCTGGACACAAGAGACACAAGCGCTTCGCGTTTAGTCGTACTACGAAAGTACGAAAAATTGCGAAAATGATAATAACATTAATTCTAAACATTCGCTCATTTTACGCAACCTAAAGGTTGCGGCTACATTGATTTCTTTAATGTAATTGATTTAATGTAACCGCAGGCTTTAGCCTGCGTTATGTTCTTTTTAATATTTTACTATACCACAAGTCAAAAACCTTGTCAAGAGAGGAACTCCTATTTTTGATTTTTGCTTTTTGGTCTTTGGTTTTTGATTTTGAAACACCCCGGTCAGAATCTCCGTTACGCCATAGTCCCGACTTGTCGGGACGACGGCGAACAGGAATTCTGAAAGAGCAATCAAACTCTATAACCTTATAACCATGTAACTGTTGTGACCCATCATTATACCATACCCCAAAAACCTTGTCAAGTCCCGTGGTTGCACAACTAAAATATCAAAGCCTTGACCCCTTTGTTGATCTCTGCCAACATATGTATAATAAATTAGGACGTTAACATTTTCATCTATAATTAAGGAGGTAAAATATGTTATATCACAGCACAAATGACAAATCCAAAAAAGTTACTTTCAAGCAAGCGTTTTTAGAAGGGCAATCAAATCCGGATTTTGGACTTTTTATGATGATGAGAAAAGACATTCCGAAATTAAGTCCGGAAAAAATACAAGCCATGAAAAATAAGAAATATGCTGAAATATCTTTTGATGTTTTGTCTCCTTACTTAATGCCAGAAATAAACAAAGAAGATATTAAGAAACTTCTAAATAACGCATACCCGGAAGAAGTGTCGCCCAAAATCCAACACGTCGTAGATAAAACCTACATAATGTGGCTAACTCAAGGCCCGACTTATTCTTTTAAAGATTACGCGGCTCGATTTTTTGGAAGAGTTTTGAATTATTTTTTGCAAAAGGATAATCAAAGAAAAGTTGTCATCACTGCCACCAGCGGCGATACCGGCGGCGCGGTTGCCGACGCGTTATGCGGTTTAGAATGTGTAGATAATATTGTTTTTTATCCGAAGGACTTCATCAGCGAAAGACAAAGGCGGCAGATGACAACTTTGGGCAGAAATATTTACGCTTTTGCCGTAAACGGCGACTTTGACGTTTGTCAGGCACTGGCAAAACGGCTTTTGGGGGACAAGGATTTTGCCAAGGAAGTTTACGGCGATGAGTCGGCGTTCACTTCCGCCAATTCAATCAGCGTCGGCCGGCTTTTACCTCAAGCGGTTTATCCGTTTTTTGCGTACTCAAAAATCCCTCCCAGCCCCTCCTTTATAAAGGAGGGATTTATCGCCAGCATCCCGTCAGGAAATTTCGGCGATATGATGGGAACAGTTATCGCCAAAGAAATGGGTTTGCCGATTTCAAAAATAATTTGCGGCGTCAATGAAAATACCGAATTTCCGGAGTTTTTGAAAACCGGCCGGTATGAGGTTAAACCAACCAAACCGTCGCCGTCTTCGGCAATGGTGGTTTCGCATCCCAGCAATTTAGCGCGACTTATCGATTTTTATGGCGGACATATGTGCGACGAAAGAAATGCGGAGACAAAACAAATTATAAAGGCGGGCGCAATTGACAAGATGCCTGATATGGAAAAAATGAGAAGGGATGTTTTTTCTGTCGGAGTCACAAATGAAGAGCATTACGAGACCATGAAGGAAGTTTATGAAAAATATAAAATAATTCTGGATCCTCATGGCGCGGTTGGCTGGAAAGCGCTTGATAAGTTTCTAAAAACGGGGCGCGATGACGGATTCACTGTGATATACGAAACAGCTGACCCGGCAAAGTTCCCTGATGATGTGCAAAAGGCAATTGGTGTAACTCCTGAAAATCCAGAGGGAATAAAAAAACAGGCAAATCTTGAAGAGAAGGTATATTGCGTGAATTCGGAGTCGGATGTCGTTGAAGGTTCAAAAAAATTAAGTGAAGAGCAATATAAGGAAACAAAGGAACTTCTAAAAAAAATTTTGAAAAACCCGAATAGACACAAAGGAATTTAAAGCGACCCGTCACAAAAGACGGGTCTTTTACTGTTCCCGTCTCCGAAGTGGAATTTCCACCTCCGAGGCGGAAACCAAGAGCGACCACGAATCGCCGTTTTTTTTGATTTTTCCGTTTATTGAAAATCCTGACGCTTTTTTGTGGCCGCCGCCGCCGAAAACTTTGGCAAGACGGGACATATCAAAATCGTCGTTTGTCGTCCGCAAAGAGCCGCGGATTACGCCGCCGTCCAATTCCTTTAAAACGACCACTGTTTCCACGTTCAAATTGGCGTTCAAAAAATTGGAAAACCCTTCCACCGAATCGCCGCTTATGCCTAACTCTTCCAAATCCTTAAAAGTCACGTAAGTTGACGCCAATTTCAATTCCTCGCTGTATTTTATCCGTTCCATCGCCCTGCCCCAGAGCTTTAAAAAGGAAATGGTTTTGTTTTGCAAAAGATTGTTTTTGATTTCCGACGCCGCAATGCCGCGCTTCCACAAATCGGCCGCGGCAAACAGCGCCTCGGGCGTTGTCGCGGCGTTGGAAAAATTGTTGGTGTCGGTGAAAATGCCCAAAAAAAGCGCCGCGGCGACACGCGTATCAATCGCGATGCCGGCGGTTTTGTAAAATCGGTATAAAACTTCGCAGGTCGAAGAGGCCGAGGCAATTACGAGATTTGCGTCTCCGTATTTTGTATTGCTGGCGTGGTGGTCGATGTTCGCGATTTTTGCCTTAGCAAATTTATCGCGGACATCCGGAATGCCCCCTTGTTTTAAATCTCCGCAATCAACAAAAAATATAAAATCAGGATTGAAATCCAGTGCTTTGTTTATGTCTTGAGAAAACTTGTCTGATTCATAAAAAAATCGCAGAGCCTTTTCCGCTTGGTCAACACAATATAAAAACGGCGCGCTTCTTTGTTCCGCGATATGAGTTGAGCGCATGTGTTCGAAAATCAAAAACAAAGAAACCGCCGCTCCCAAAGCGTCGCCGTCCGGTCTCCTGTGAGCGACAATCATCGGCCGTTGGCTTTGGTTTATCGCCTGTTTTATCTGCTGATATAAAAGATATTCTTGCATAACACACTATCTTACACCACAACTTTACTTTGGTCAAGAAATAAGGTAGAATTTAGAGGAATGTTCCAAAATGTTATACGGACTCGAAAATTCACTCAAAGACAAAAAAGAAAAATGACTTACAACTTAAATCTTATTAAATCTTACAACTTAAAACTGATTTTATTATAGAGGATTTATGGGATTTTTATAGCATTATGTATCTCGAGTCAATCCATCTCCAAGGTTTTAAATCGTTTGCCTTAAAAACCGTTTTGAAATTTTTGCCTCCGACCGAGAAATCAAGAGGCATTACCGCCATCGTCGGCCCCAACGGTTCGGGGAAATCGAACGTTGTTGACGCCATGAGATGGGTTTTGGGCGAACAGAGCATTAAAACCCTTCGCGGCAAAAAAACCGAAGACGTGATTTTTGCCGGTTCGGACAAGCGGCAGCGCTCCGGCTTTGCGGAAGTAACTCTCGTTCTGCGGAATGAAAAAGTCCAACCCCCACATTCTCCCCCTATTCCGACGAAAGTCGGAACAGGGGGAGTTTCCGCCAGAGGCGGATCCGCCTTTGGTGGAAGAGGGAATAGAGAAAACGAAGACGACATTTTATCCTATTACCTTGATGCCGAAAACATTGAAATTACCCGCCGCGTCTACCGCGACGGGGCTTCTGATTATTATTTGGGCAAAAACAAGGTTCGACTCATCGACATCCAGATGCTTTTGGCAAAACTCGGCATGTCTAACCGCGCCTACGGCATTATCGGGCAAGGCATGATTGATTCCATTTTAATAATGAATGACGCCGAAAAAAAAGAATTTTTTGACGAAGCGACGGGTATCAAGCAATACCAAATAAAAAGAAACCATTCGCTCCTCCAGCTCAAAAACGCCACGATAAACTTGCGCGAAGCGCAAACGATTATCAATGAAATTGAGCCGCATCTGAAATATTTAAGGCGCCAAGTCCATCGGCTTGAAGAAAAAACCCGAATCGAAGAGGAGTTGCACTCCCTTCAGCATATTTACTACAGTTCCCTTTTCCACGACCTCGAGAAAAAAATCGTCGCCCTAAAAGACAAAATCAAAGAAGCGAACAAGGAACTTGAGTCTAAAAAAACGGAATTAAAAAATATTGACAAAAAACTTGCCCTGACCCAATATCTCGACATCCAATCTCCGGTAATCGGTTTGCAGGAAAAATACCAAAAATTGCTTGACGAAAAAAGCAAATTAACTGAAAAGGAACTGCGGACAAAAAACAAACTGTGGCAGCTTTCCCAAAAAATTCAAAAGGCGCAAATGCCCTCCATCAACCCCGCCGACCTGCTTGAAAGAGTTGAAAAAATAGAAAAGTTAGAAGAAGAAATCGCCGAGTTGCTTCAAAACAAAACCGCAGATTTGAAACTCGCGGTGGAAAAAATAACCGTCGCCCTTGAGGAGACGAGGAATCTTACTTCCTTTTTAAAAAAACACCGAATTTTGCCGGAATCCCACGAGGAAGAAGAGAAAGAACTGGAGCAATTGAAAAAACAAACCAAAGAACTTGAGACAAAAATCAATGAAACCAAAAGGCAAATCGAAGCCGCCTATAAAAAGGAGGAGGAAAGCAAAAGAGATTTCATAAATCTCCAAAAAAACTTACAGGCACAAGGCGAAGAAATCCACGCGCTCGAAAATCAATTAAACGATTTGAAAATCGAATTAGCGCGCCTTGAAACCCGCAAAGAAACTCTGGAAAAAGAAATGTTCGAGGAATTGAAAGAAGGAGTGGAAAAAATTAAAAACGAACCCCTTGCCGCAACCGAGCCGCTTGACGCTCTTTACCAAAAAATACAAAAAGCCAAATATCAAATAGCTTTGGCGGGCGGCGTCGACGAACAAGTAATACAAGAATACAAGGAATCAAATGAGCGTTACACTTTCTTAAAAAACCAAACCGATGATTTGAGCAAGTCCATCGGAAACCTTAAAAGCGTTATCGAAGAACTCGATGAAATAATGGAGTCGCAATTCAACAAATCTTTTAACAAAATCAACGAGTCGTTCGGCAAATATTTCGGGTTGCTTTTTGGCGGCGGCCACGCCAATCTTTCAAAGAAAGAAATTCAAATCTTGCCTGACGGCAGACAGGTCGAACCCCGACCTTGTCGGGACGAAGCGGACGAAGACAATCTTAAGGAGCAGGTCGAGAAGATGAAAAAATTGGAAATTTTCGAAATCGTTTCCACTCCCAAGCACACCATAGAAATCAACGCCGCTCCCCCGGGCAAAAAAATCAAAGGCTTGCAAATGCTTTCCGGCGGCGAGCGGGCGCTGACCGCCATCGCCCTTGTTTGCGGCATAATCTCCACAAACCCGTCGCCCTGCATTATTTTAGACGAGGTCGATGCGGCGCTTGATGAAACAAATTCCATCAAATTCGCCGAGATAATCAAAGAGTTGGCAAAACAGAGCCAATTTATCGTCATTACCCACAACCGAGCGACAATGGAAAATTCGTCTTTGCTCTACGGCACCACCATGGGCGACGACAATTCTTCAAAAATTTTAAGCGTTGATTTGAGAGAAGCGGAAAAATTGGCGGAGTAAAACTGCCAATCCTTGACTGTTAATCGTTGACTGTTGACTTTTCAAAGGTGTTAATGTAAGATAAAAACGAATCGAGAGCGCCACTAATTTATACCGCGAATTGATACCAATCGAATTCGTGCGGATTAGTGGTATGGATTAGCGGTCGTGTAATTTCAACTTCTATAATTAAAACTATGCTCGCTATCAAACTCAGAAGAATGGGAAAAAATAAAAAACCTTCGTATAGGGTCGTGGTTATTGAAAGCCAAAAAAATCCTCGGAGCGATTACATTGCCTCGCTTGGTTTTTACAACCCCGTCGTCAAGGAAAAAACCCTGAAAGTGGATGCCGAAAAAGCGAAATTATGGATTTCCCGCGGCGCCAGACCTTCGATTACCGTCCACAATTTGCTGGTTAGAGCAGGCGTTTTGAACGAGCCGAAACAAAAAGTGCACACGAAAAAGAAAGCCAAAGAAGAAGCCCCTCCTGCCCAGCCCGAAACGACTCCGCCTTTAGGCACTGTCGCGTAAGCCAAGTCCTTGACTTTTTGGGGCTTTTATGTTAAGATGTTTAAAAGAAAGCCAGTCTGTGATAGAAAGGTCGGCAGAACTGGAATTGAAGAAAATTTTAGTAATTAAGATAAATCCCCCTACCTTTCCACGGTCCATCAAACTCCGTGGGAAGGATTACATCTGGAAAACCCGTTCGTCCTCGCGGTAAGACCGCAGGGACTTCGAGAAAGGTGGGGGGATAAAACAGTATGGCGGCTAAACATCCTGACCAGGAATTCCTCGAATTACTCGCCAAGGCTTTGGTAGAAAATCCTGGCGACGTAAAGGTGGAACGCACTGTTGACGAAAGAGGTGTGCTTTTGACCCTTCACATCAACCCAGCAGATATGGGTGCCATTATTGGCAGAGGGGGCCAAACAGCTCGAGCCATCAGAACCCTGCTTCGTATTGTTGGCTCAAAAAACAATGCCCACGTGAATTTAAAGATTCACGAACCAGAGGGTTCAAGACGTCCCAGAAGGTCTGATGACGTTGACACGGGCGCAATCGAGGACTTGAGGATATAAAATAAAAATCTTGAAAAAGACTGGAAGCTGCGGTAAAATGATGCTGCAGCTTTTAGTTTGTAACTTGCCGCCAAGATACGCTATAACTACGCCAATTTACGCTATTGTTTCTGGCGTGAAGTGGCGTTGTGATGGCGTCGTGTGGCTTCTATAAATGAAGATAACTTTCCTCACAATCTTCCCCAAAATCTTTGACTGTTATCTTAACGAGTCAATTCTAAAACGCGCCCAAAAAAAGGGTCTCGTTAAATTTGGTATTGTAAACATCCGCGATTTTACCGCGGACAAACACAAAAGCGTGGACGACAAGCCCTACGGCGGCGGTCCGGGAATGATACTCAAAATTGGACCTATATACAGGGCGCTTCGTTCGATTTTGAAAAAATCCGAAATCCGAAACCTCGTCCCGACATCTGTCGGGATCTCCGCTTCGCTCCGAAAATCCGAAACAAATCCGAAATTCAAATTTCAAAAATCTAAAACACGAATCATTCTTCTTTCGGCTAAGGGGAAAACTTTTGACCAAAAGATGGCGGGAAAATTTTCAAAATATAAACATCTCATTTTCATCTGCGGCAGATACGAAGGCGTTGACGAAAGAGTGGCAAAACATCTGGCTGACGAGGAAATTTCAATCGGCAATTACGTATTGACGGGCGGCGAATTGCCGGCTATGATTATATCAGATGCAATCACTCGTCTGATGCCCGGCGTTATTAAAACAGAATCGCTAAAAGAGGAAAGTTTTGCAATTCGTCCAAAAAATAAATTAAAAATTAAAAATTTAAAATTAAAAATTGTCTGTGAGTATCCCCAGTATACCCGGCCGGAAAAATTCCTAAACTGGCAGGTGCCTGCGATTTTGCTTTCCGGAGACCATAAAAAAATTTCCGACTGGCGTAAGCGGCATAGCCGAACAAAAATTCAAAAACAAGGAGAAAGAATATGACCAAGATAGTCATTTTAGCCGCCGGAAAGGGCAAAAGAATGGGCTGTGTTGATACGCCCAAAGTAATGCTCCCATTTTTGGGAAAGCCGATTGTTGAATATGTGGTAAAAGCCGCCAAAGAATCCGGCGTTGACGAAAAGCCGATTTTGGTCGTCGGTTTTTGCGGGCAAAAAGTGAAAGATTATTTTGGCGACGCCTGCCTTTACGCTGAACAAACGGAGCAAAAAGGCACGGGGCACGCGGTTTTAAGCGCTGAAAAAACCGTTGGCGCGGCGGAAAACATTTTGGTCTTAAACGGCGACCATCCGCTCACCAGCGCGGAAATGATTAAAAAGTTGGCTGCGCTCCATAATGATTCCGGGGCGATGCTTACCTTTCTCACCGCCATCATCCCCGATTTTGAGGGCTGGCGCAAGATTTTTGAGGGCTTTGGCCGGGTGTTGCGCAACGAAAAAGGCGAACTCCTGAAAATTATTGAAAGAAAAGACGTCTCAAAAATGGAACCAAAAAACGTGGAGTTCAACCCCAACTTTTTCTGCTTTAAAGCCGAATGGCTCTGGCCGCATCTTTCGCTCCTTAAAAACAAAAACGCTCAAGGCGAATACTATATCACTGATTTGCTGGAAATGGCGATTAAAGAAAAGGTGAAAATCGCTCATGGCTCGATTTCGCCCGAGGAATGCGTGGGAGTAAACACGCCGGAACAACTGGAATTGGCGCAATCACTGATTAAACGCTGATTGCGTACGCTGATAGACGGCCCAAAAAGCCGCTTTTTTTTAACCCGTAATACGTATTGCGGGTTTACCTAACACTCTGTCAACCTTGTCAAGCCCACCCGCAAATGATACATTAAAAATGTATAATGTATGAAGAGAATTGTTACAATGGGCGGGGGGACGGGGCAGTTTACCCTGCTTTCCGGGCTCAAAAAATACCCTGTGGAACTTTCGGCAATTGTTACTATGGCCGACGACGGCGGCTCAACCGGACTGCTCCGCGACGAACTCGGCGTTTTGCCGCCGGGCGATATCCGCCAATGTCTTATCGCTCTTTCGGAATCGGACAAAACGCTCCGAGAACTATTTTTATACAGATTTGAAACCGGCAGACTCAAAGGTCATAATTTTGGAAACCTGTTTTTGTCGGCGCTTGAAAAAATGACCGGCAGTTTTGACCGCGCGGTCAAAAAAGCGGCCGAAATTTTGCGCATCCGCGGCAAGGTTATTCCCGTCACTTTAGACAACGTTCGCTTGATTGCCCGCTTTCCCGATGGGCGGCAAATTGAGCACGAAAGCAATTTGGGAAAAGAAAAAATCACCAAAGAGGCAACGTTTTTTCTTATCCCCCCGCCGATTGCCAATCCCGAAGCGGTTGATGCCATCCTTGGGGCCGATGCCATAATTTTGGGGCCAGGCAATTTTTATTCAAGTTTAATACCCAACCTCCTCGTGCCCGGCATTGTTGAAACGCTTAAAAAAACCTCTGCTAAAAAAATTTATATCTGTAATTTAATGAACAAAGAAAACCACACCAGCGGATTTAAAGTTTCCGATTATCTTGAAACGCTTTCCAAATACACAAATGGCGATATATTTGATTTCGTAATTTACAATAATCAACGGCCGCCGCAAGAACTTTTGTCGCGCTACGCCGAAGAGGGCGAGTTTGTCGATTTTGATGATGTTTTGTCAAAAAAGAATTTCTTCGGCGAAAACCTGTTAAGCGACACGCTATACGAACAGAAGTCGCACGACCCCCTTCGCCGCACTCTTATCCGCCACGATGCCGACAAACTGGCAAAAATTTTAATGGAGTTAAAATAAGCCCCATCGGACTTATTGGACTTGTCGGTCTTATTGCTTATGCCTAAAAAAATCATTGCTCTAGATTTTGACAGAACGCTTTTTGACACGGAGCATTTTAAAATTGCCTTGTCAAAATCTTTAAAAAAATACGGCATTCCGCCGGTGCTTTGGCGGCAAACTTACGAACGTTCCATCCCGAAAAATCTAATCAAATACCAAATCTATCGGCCGGAAAAACACGCAAAGATAATCCAAAAATTAACCAAGGTGGACGCCGAAAAAATTCTTGACGCATTTCATAAAGTCACCAAACAAGCATCAAAATTCATTTATAAAGAAACCGCGCCAGTGTTGAAATTTTTTGTAAATCGTAATTTTACCCTCTATCTCGTTTCTTTTGGGGACTGCGCGCATCAAAGGGGAAAAATAGAACATTCGGGAATAGCAAAATATTTTAAAAAAATTATCATCAGCAATAAACCGAAGGCGTCTATAAAATTTCCCGACAAAACGATTGTTGTTGACGATAATATTTTGGAAATCAAAAATCTTTATAAAAAATACAAAGACACAATCATTCTCGTCTGGTTGAATCGGGAAAATAAAAAAACAAAACTCCCAGAATCTATTATCAAAATTAAAAACCTGAAAAACCTCTTTAAACTCTATAACTTTAGAACTTTATAATTATGCAACTCATCGCCGACCTTCACATCCACTCAAAATATAGTCGGGCTTGTTCAAAAAATTTAACCCTGCCGAATATCGCCAAGGCGTGCGAAATAAAAGGGATTGACTTGGTTTCAACCGGCGATTTCACCCATCCGGCCTGGTTTGAGCATATCAAAACGGAACTCAAAGAAACGACGCCGGGAATTTACAGTGTCAAAAATTCAAAAACTAAATTTATTTTAGGCACTGAATTTTCCTGCATTTACAAAAAGGGCGGCAAATGCCGCCGTCTTCATCTTTGCGTTTTCGCCCCTAACATTGAAACAGTGGGAAAAATAATTCAAAAACTGGAATCTCACAGATTTAATCTAGCGTCGGACGGCCGTCCCATCCTGGGAATTGACGCAAAAAATCTTTTGGGGCTTTTACTTGAAATAGATGAAAATATTTTTATGATTCCCGCCCATGCCTGGACTCCTTGGTTTTCCGTTTTCGGCTCTTATTCCGGCTTTGATTCCATTGAGGAATGTTTTGGAGAATTGTCGCCGCGCATTTTTGCTATAGAAACGGGATTATCGTCGGATCCTAAAATGAACTGGCGCTGGTCGGCATTAGACAACATCGCTTTAATTTCAAACTCCGACGCCCACAGTTTGGAAAATCTCGGCAGGGAAGCGAACGTTTTTAACTTAGAAGTCGAAAAAACGCCAAATTTGTACGCCGAAATACGCCGAATTTTAAAAGAGAAAGATAAAAATAAATTTTTATACACCATTGAATTTTTCCCCGAGAAGGGCAAGTATCATTTTGACGGGCACCGGCTTTGCGGCGTTTCGTTTAAACCCAAGGAAACGAAAAAATTAAAAGGAATCTGCCCCGTCTGCAAACAACCCTTAACCATCGGCGTTTTGCGCCGCGTTGACGACCTGGCCGACCGCGCCGAACCCGAGCCGAAAAATAAAATACCGTACAAGAACCTCCTGCCGCTTAAAGAAATTATCGCCGCCGCCTTCGGCATTGGCGATAAATCGAAAAAAGTTGAAGCGGAATATCAGAAGTTAATAAAAGCGGGGAAAAACGAATTCAATGTTTTGCTTAATTTGAACGCTCAAGAAATTGCTAAAATTTCATCTCCCGAAATTGCCGAGGCGATGAACAAAATGAGAAACGGCGAAATCAAACTTATTCCCGGTTTTGACGGCGAATACGGAAAAATTGAAATCTTTTCCGAAAAAGAAAAAGGGCCGAAAAAACAACAAAGCACTCTTTTCTAATCATTGACTGAGTTCATTGGATGGTTTATTATAATTTAAAGGCAGAAGGGCCCGTGGTATACCGGCAACACGCTTCCATGGCATGGAAGAGTAAGGGGTTCGATTCCCCTCGGGTCCAATAAAATAAAACCGATTCTAAAATCGGTTTTATTTTTTAATTTGAATTTATTCAACCGAAACTTCGGGTGTGCTTGTCACGGTTTCATCGCTATCAGTAGAAGCCGTTTCGCCTTCGGCGGGGGATTGTTCAATAGGACTTATGGGACTTATAGGATTAACGACGCAGCCTTCGTCAACTTGCCCATCACAGTTGTCATCGGCCAAGTTGCCGCAGATTTCGTCGCGGCCGGGGTAGACCGAGGCGTCATCATCGCTACAGTCGCATTGAGTAGAAGCCACACCAACGCCATCACTACGCCAATTTACGCCACAGACAGGATAGCCGTCATTGTCCAAATCCACGGCGTTGGTCGGCGTTGTGTTCTCCGAAGAAGAACTCAGCGTATCCCCCGCAGAGGGAACGGCTTCTACTCTACGCGCTATCACCATCCAATCAAAACTCGCCGAACTCTGCCCGCCGGCCAATTCCTTTACCCTAAATCCGTTCATTGATTTTTCGCTGACAAACAACCCGTTCGCCTCGGAGGTAAGCGTAACAGAAACCTTTAAGGATTCGTTGGTAGAGATAATTTCCTGCAAATCTTCCTCAAAAACAATTCTCGCTTCACCGCTTGCCAGCGTGCCGGTTCCAGAAAGCACCATTTCCCAATTAGGCGAAATTAGGGCGTATAAATCCCTTTCGCCTTTTGAGGTCTGGGACTTGGAAATAATTTTGCCTTTTGTCAAAAGGTCGCCTTTTTCGGTAATTTGCCAGGAGCCGTCAATAGAACCAATGCTTTTTACATTCAAGATATTATAGCCCAATAAATCCAAGTCGCCGGAAATTACCAATTTGCCGGAATTATCACTTGTCACTTGTAAGTTGTTAGATTGTTTTAGATTACTAATAAAACCGC
>DYHP01000024.1 GCA_020724105.1 Candidatus Methylomirabilis sp.
GACTCGCTTGAAAACAATGACGTCACCATTCGCGACAGGGATTCGATGAAACAGGAAAGAATCGAAATCGGCGACCTGGCTGATTATTTTAAAGAAATTGAAGTCTGTTGAAGCCAGACTTCAACAGACTAGACAATTTTTATGCCTCTAAAATTAGTTAAGGATTCAATTAGCAAAACAGAACTCGGGGAATTGGCCAAAGAAAGATTTGGCGATTTGGTGAAGGCGGTGGTGGATGTGGAGCGCGGAATTATGGTTGTGGGCGGAGATATGCATGCCGACGAAGAGGCGATGCTTTTAGAAAATGGTTCAAAACAGGAAAATTTGTGGGGAATTAATATTTATCCTTTTTCAAACGCAGAAAAAGGGATTGAATTCGATTCAGTAATAAATTTAAGGCCGTCTTCAAACAACCGTTCAAGAGGTGTGGATGACCCGCAAATGAGGGAAAGAATTACAGAAATTGTTAATAAGTTGGTTGTCAAATAGATAAAATTATGTCTTTTATTCACCCTCCCGATTTTATAGAACGATGGCAAAAATTATCTCTCATCGAGCAGGTGGCAAACATCGGTTCTGAAGTATATCGCGTATGGCAATGGCAGGGAAAAGACCAAAAATTGTTTGAAGCGGCAGTGGCAAGAACTTTGGAACTTTTTAATTTTACAATTTCCGACCCGCGCTGGAAGAGGAGGTTAAAAGAACTGACTCGCGCAAGAGAAGTGTTTTGCGACGCGGTTTTGGGCGGAAAGGAGTATAATAGTTCTTTGGAAGATTTGGACAAGTATTTTTTCCAATTTGCCCTCGCCGCGCGGTTGGGGAAATAATTTCTTTGTCATTCTCCAACTTGCTTGCCCCGCAGGGTGCTTGCCCCGTATAATCACCTTGGGAGTTATACGAGGCCTGCTCTCCCGCGAGGATTGGAGAATCCAGAAATAGATTCTGAAACGAGTTTAGAATGACATAGGCAGAGAAGGGGATTTATGTACCACAAACATATTTTAAGCAACGGACTGCGGGTGATTGTTTGCCCGCAGAAAAACACCAAAGCGATAACTTCGCTTGTTCTTTTCAAGGTTGGTTCGCGGTACGAAACGCCGCGGCTTTCGGGCGCGGCGCATTTTATAGAGCACTTGATGTTCAAGGGCACGGCGAGGCGGCCGACGACCTTGGACCTTTCACGCGAACTTGACTCAATGGGCGCGGAATACAACGCTTTTACCGGCAAAGACGCGACGGGTTATTTTGTTAAATCGGCAAGCCACTATCTTCTAAACAGTTTGGACATTCTCTCCGACATGCTTTTTAATTCAAAATTTGATCCGGCGGAATTTAAGCGGGAAAAAGGCGTGCTCACCGAAGAAATCAGAATGTATTTTGACAATCCTTTGATGCACATTGAAGATATGATAGAGGAACTCGTGTTCAAAGGAAGCGCCCTGGGCCGCAACATCGCCGGAAGCGAAAAAACGGTTTCCGCAATGAAAAGAGACGAGATGCTTGCGTTTAGAGACAATTTTTATAATCCCAAACGGGCAGTGGTCGCGGTTGCCGGCGATGTTGGCGATAATATCTTGGATTTGATAAAAAAATATTTCACCAATTTCTCTCTCTTCGGGAGATCCTCCGCGGGGGGACACCGTAAGACGGCAAAAGAATTTCGCAAATTTAGACAAAAACAAACCGCCGCGAGATTTCAATCCTTGCAGAAAAAAACGGAACAGGTGCAGATGGCCATCGGTTTTCCGTCGTACGCTTACAGAGACAGCCGATTGCCGGCGCTCAATTTAATGTCAATAATTTTCGGCGGCACAATGAGTTCGCGCCTTTTTATTGAAGTGCGCGAGCGCCGAGGCCTCGCTTATTTCGTCAGGTCAGGCGTCCAGCCGTACGAGGACGCGGGAATGTTTTACATCAGGGCGGGACTTGACCCGACAAGATTGGAGGAAGCGGTGGGTGTTATTTCCGCCGAAATTCTGAAACTCAAAAAAGCCGGCGTAACCGAGGCGGAACTTAATCGCGCCAAAAAGACGGTTGAGGGGCGGATGGCGCTTGATTTGGAAGATTCTTACGCCGTGGCGAGTTTCTTCGGCCATCAGGAAGTTTTGAATTTGAAACTTAAAACGCCTGAAGAAAAACTGGCGGAGATGAAAAAGGTGACCTTAAAAGATGTCAAAAGGGCAGCGGGGGAGATTTTAAATAAAAATAAATTATCGTTGGCGATAATAAGCCAGACAAAGGATTTAAAGAAAATCAGACAAAGCGTGTCGCAATTTTGAAGAATATGTATTATTTCATAGCAAATTGGAAAATGCAGCTTGGCGTGGATGAAAGCGTGAAACTCGCCAAAAAAATAAAAGCGAGTTATTCTTCAAGCGAAGCGAAGCAGAGTCGAGAAGCAAGAAATGTGAAGGTGGTCTTATGCCCCTCGTTTGACTCTCTTGAATCAGTGGCCAGGGTTTTGGATTCGGAAAAGTCAAAAGTTAAGGATCAAAGATTAAGGATTTTTCTCGGGGCGCAGGATATGTTTTATAAGAAGAGAGGGCAATTTACCGGCGAAGAATCGCCGTTTAATTTGCAAGAATTAGGCGTAAAATACGTAATTTTGGGCCATTCGGAAAGGAGAAAATTGGGCGAAACCGACGAGGACGTGAGAAAGAAGTTGTTAATGGCGCTAAAAGCGGGGCTCGTTCCGATTGTTTGCGTGGGCGAAACGCTTGCCGAAAGAAAAGCCGGTAAAACAAAAGATGTTATCTCAAAACAAATCACGGCTATTTTTAAGAAGTCCGACTTCGCAGATTCTAAAGTCGGACTTCGGAACAGCAAATTGGGAGCGGGAAATGTAGCCGCAGGCTTTAGCCTGCGAAAAGTGATTATCGCTTACGAGCCGGTTTGGGCAATCGGCACGGGCGTTTTCGCCGAAGCCGAAGACGCCAAAGAAGTCCGGGACTTTATTTTAAAACTTTTAAGAAAATATTTACCCTCACCTCATCTCCCCCTTTTAGCGAGGGGGAGGGTAAGGAAGGGGGAGCAAATTACCGTAATTTACGGCGGCAGCGTGGACTCAAAAAATATTTTCGATTTTCTGACAAAAGGCGGAATGGAAGGCGCGTTGGTCGGCGGGGCGAGTTTGAACGCCACCGAGTTCTTGAAAATCGTAAAAAAGGGAAACGAATTACGAATCTGAACGAATATACGAATTCGTACTATTCGTATGAATTAGTAATTTGTATCCCACCTTATGTGTTGGATTTTATTTTATATTCCATAATGATTGCAAGCGTGGTCGGCGCGATTTATGTTATTATCCGCAAGTTTTCCGAACTTTCGGCGATCAACATTGAAACGCTCAGTATCGCTAAAAGCGAGCAAGAGCGGATTGAAAAAATAAAAAATGAAATGATTATCCAAAGAATTAAGGAGTTGAGAAGCAGGGTCGGCAAATTGCTGTTCAATATCTTAAAACCGTTCGGCAAAAAAATCATTGAATTTTTCGGCAATCTTATCAAAAAATTCAAAGAAACGGAAAGGAAATACAAAAAAGCCGCGGAAAATCTATCCAAAGAAGAAACGGTCGTAAAAATAAAAAGTTTGATTAGCGAGGCAGGTAATTTCGTTAAAAACGCGAGTTACGATTTGGCGGAAAAATATTATTTGGAAGCATTGAGTTTGGATTTCAAAAACATTGATGTTTACGAGGGTTTGGCCTGGCTTTATGTCGGAAAAAAGCAATACAAAGAAGCGCGCGAAGCGCTGGAATTTATTTTAAAATTAAATCCTAATCATCCGAGCGCTTATTACGGTTTGGCCGAAGTCAGCAAAAGGGAAGACAAAATTAACGAAGCGGTTGAATTCGCCAAGAAAGCCGTGGAACTCGAGCCTTCCAACCCCAAATATCTTGATTTTTTGATAGAGATGTGTATAATGGCTGGGAGGGCGGATTTGGCCAAATCCGCGCTTGAACAACTCAAACTCGTCAATCCGGAGAATCAAAAAATTGGCGAATTTGAAGCGAGAATTAGGGAATTAAAAGAAAAGTAGTCGCAACTTTTAGATTGTGTGGCAACACCCTTACGGGTGTCATTCCAAAAAAGAATTGGAATAGCGCCTGTGGGGGCGCGTTAGTTACGCCTGGATAGCTCAGTAGGCAGAGCACGATCATGGTAAGATCGGGGTCAGCGGTTCAATTCCGCTTCCAGGCTCCATTTATTTTTTATACCCTATTAAGTATTGAAATCTGACAAGGGGCAGGTACCGAAGTAGCCAAACGGGGTTGACTGTAAATCAACTGGCTTTCGCCTTCCTAGGTGCAAATCCTAGCCTGCCCATTGTCAGATTTCAATATTGAGTTGGGGGGACCGACTGCCAATGCAGCTTACCCTTGCCCGCCCACCTTTTGCCATCTTAGCTCAGCGGTAGAGCAACGCTTTTGTAAAGCGTGGGTCCTCGGTTCGAATCCGAGAGATGGCTCCATAGCCCAGTATAGCAACTTCGCGATTATACTGGGCGGAGGTTCTACTACTGGGTTGATTGATATACTGGGTATGCCCAAAAAAATATCTTTGCGAATGCGAATTATCGGTTTTTTATTGGCGCCGTTTGTAAAAATGATTCGGTACGGAGCGTTGAAGATGATGAAAAGAATGCGGCGGCCGAATGACGGTCGTCCTGTAATCGCGACGGCTAATCATCTTTTGGATGAACTCATTTTGCCATCCGCTTTTGAAATTTTTATAAATCGCGAGTTTCGCGATATAGCCGGATTTGACAAACTCTCCGTAGCGGAACATGACAGAATTTTTAACGAATTGGAATTTGCGGGAGTATGCCTCGCTCTTTTTTGCCTTGATTTTGCCAATTCAATTGCAAGAACGGATGATTATCGTTTTTGGCTGGAAGTGAGGCAGCGTCTGCCCCAACAACTTCGGAGAATGCTTCTCGGGTTGGGAGTGGATAAATCCAACGCCGACTTACTTCGAAAATTAATAGATATGCGGTACGAGGAATACGGAGAAATGACAAAAGAGACGCGGGATGTGTGGAATGCGGAGGAGCCGCTTTTTAGCAGATTGCCCACGGCGGCGGCAAAGCACAGCATTGCCAGAGTGAATGCCATCGCCATAGGAATAGCGCTTCACATCAAGCGAGGTAAACTCAAAAGACATGACCCTCTTTTAAGATTTTTACGGGGCTGGATGGTTAAACTTAACGAAACCATCGGCAAATTCATATTCAACCTCTAAACAGCAATTTCAATTTTTAAAAGAGAAGCATTACAATTTCCGATTCGTTATTTTGCAAACAATTCCTAACATTCTCACATTCTCCAGAATGTGAGAATGTTAAAATTTGCAATTTCTTATCAAGAGAGGGAAGAGGAAATGGAAAATTAAACTCACTGAGAAAACTAATTCCAATTGGAAAGATTTATACAACGATTTGATTTAACTGGATTGCCCCGACAAGTCGGGGCAATGTCATTGGATTGGATTCCTACTGAAGTTTATCCCGCACTTGATGCGGGGCAGGAATGACAGGTATCATTATGTCCGATTTGCTCAAAAATCTCAATCCCGAACAGCGCGAGGCCGTAACCCATGGAGACGGGCCTCTTTTAATCGTGGCAGGCGCTGGAACAGGCAAAACCACAGTTATTACCCATAGAATCGCTTATTTGATAGAAAAAGGCCTTGCCGCCTCCGTTGTAAAACCAGGGGTTCACTACGGGGCTAAGCCCGAAGAAATCGTTGCTTTGGCTTTTACCGAGAAATCGGCTGGCGAAATGGAGGAGCGGGTGGACCGCCTTTTGCCTTACGGCTACACAAACATTTCCATTTCCACCTTTCATTCTTTTTGCGAAAAAATTCTTCATGATTACGGCATTGAAATCGGTTTGCCCACTTTCAAAGTTTTAGACGGCACCGCCGGCTGGCTTTTTTTCAGGAAAAATTTTGACAAGTTTGATTTGGATTATTACAGACCCTTGGGCAATCCCAACAAATCCATCCGCGCCCTGCTCGACCACTTCAACCGCATCAAAGATGAGTGCGTAAGTCCGCAGGAATACCTTGAATATGTTAAGAACCTAAAATTAAATTGTGATGCAGCGGAAAATATTGGCAATTCTAATTCCCAATCCCCAATCCCGAATCCCGAAATAAATTTTAAATCTGCCGAGATATCGAGGCTTGAAGAAGTCGCCAATGCTTACCATACTTACCAAAATCTTCTTTTGGAAAAGGGTTATTTGGATTTTGGCGATTTGATAAATTACACCATTGAACTTTTCAAAAAACGGCCGAATGTTTTGGAAGAATGCCGCAAAAAATTCAAATATATTTTAATCGACGAGTTCCAAGACACCAACTGGGCGCAGTACGAGTTGATAAAACTTCTTGCCGCGCCAAAAAATAATCTTGCTGTTGTCGGAGATGATGATCAAAGTATCTATAAATTCCGCGGCGCGTCGCTCTCCAATATTTTGCAATTTAAAAACGATTTTCCGAACGCAAAAGAAACGGTTTTGGTAAAAAATTACCGGAGCGGCCAAGCAATTCTCGATTTGTCTTACAAATTCATAAAGCAAAACGACCCGAACCGGCTTGAGGCGCGGTTGAATTTAAACAAAAAATTGGTTTCACAAATAAAACCCCCACTTACTCCCCCTATTCCCCGACAAGTCGGGGAACGGGGGGAGATAGAGGGGGTTGGCGAAATCAACCACCTTCATTTTAACAGTTTAGACGACGAGGTCGAGGGCGTGGCGGACAAAATTATTGAATTGAAAAACAAAGATGCCGAAGCGACTTTCGACGATTTTGCCGTTTTGGCGCGCGCTAACGACCATGCCACGCCGTTTTGCCAGGCGTTGGCAAGAAAGGGGATTCCGTATCAATTTATGTCGCTTAAAGGTCTTTACACCAAACCGCCGGTTTTAGACATCCTCGCTTATTTAAAACTTTTGGACAATTACCACGAAAACGCGGCTTTTTATAGGGTGATTTCTTGGCCGTTTTGGAAAATTTCCGCCGCGGATTTAGCGGAATTGGGGCACGAGGCGGCAAAGCAGACAAAATCGCTTTACGAAATCGCCGAACGCGCGGCGCTCTTTAAAAATTTAAGCGCCGACGGTCGGGCGGAATTGGCGAAAATCATCGCTTTAATTTCAAAACACGCCGCTTTTAGCCGCGACAGGGCGCCGCTTGAGGTTGTTATCGCCGCCGCAAAAGACACCGGCTACGTTGATTATTTAAACCAATTGCCCGATTGCGACAAAAAAGACGCCTTTGATTATTTAAACCAATTTTTGGGGCGAATTAAAAAATTCGAGGAAACCAATCCCAATTCTCGGCTGAAAAATTTTTTGGAAGAATTCAATTTGGAAATCGAATCGGGCGAGGAAGGGCCGCTTAAATTCGACCCGGACATCGGCCCCGAAATGGTTCGCGTAATGACGGCACATTCCGCCAAAGGTTTGGAGTTTAAATACGTTTTTGTCGTGAATTTGGTTGACAGGCGTTTTCCTTCATCCGATAGGCGCGAGCAAATTGAAGTTCCGCGCGAACTGGTTAAAGAAATTTTGCCCGAAGGCGACGCGCACTTGGAAGAGGAAAGGCGGCTTTTTTATGTGGCGATGACGCGGGCAAAACAGGGATTGTATTTGACTTCCGCTGAAGATTATGGTGGGCAGAGAAAAAAGAAATTGTCGCGGTTTTTGATTGAACTCGGTTATCAAGCGCGGACAAACGCGGACAAAACACAGACTTACGCGGACAGTATAGCGCGGACAAACGCGGAAAATTTTATAAACCGCGGACTAACACGGACATTTGCACATGAAGCAAGTGCTTATATTCCGAGCAAATTTTCTTATACCCAATACATCGCTTACAAAACTTGTCCGCTGCAATATAAATTCAGGCATATTATCAGAATTCCGACGGCCGGAAGCCACACACGCAGTTTTGGCGTAACAATCCATAACACTCTGCGGGAGTTTGTTTGGGAGTTTAATCAGAGGAAGAATATGGTTCAAAAAAATCTTTTTGGACCCTCTCTTATTCCCCCCGTCCCTCACTCGCGCGCGAGTGAAGAGATAGGGGGAGAAGCAGCGGGGGTGGACGAATTGATTAAAATTTATCAGAAAAATTGGCTGGACGAATGGTATCCCGACAAAAAAATCAAAGAAGAATATCTTGCAAAAGGCAGGGAATTGTTAAAATTGTTTTATGACGATTTTGTCAAAAGCAAACCGGAGGTCAAATTTTTGGAACAGTCGTTTGCGTTAAAAATCGGCGGCGTGACGCTAAAGGGAAACATCGATAGAATTGATGAAGCGGAAACTGTGAGGAGTCCGACTCCCGCGTGCGGCGTTGCGATTATTGATTATAAAACAGGTAAAGGGAAAGAATCTGCGGGATTGACCAAAGAAAACAAAATGCAACTTTTAATTTACCAAATTGCCGCCGAAGAATCTTTGCGCCTTGCCCCAAAAAAATTGGTTTTTCATTATTTGGAAGACGGCAGCAAGGTGGAGTTTTTGGGCTCGGAAAAAGACAAAATTGAGGCAAAACAGGAGATTTCCGGGCAAATTGAAGAAATTAAAAAGGGCGATTTCTCGCCTAGGCCCGGAAGGCACTGCGGCTTTTGCGATTATAAAGACATATGTGGGGACAGGGAATTCTAAATTATGCCCATCCGCGAATTCTATGCCAATCTACAAATTGCAAATTCGCAATTCGCAAAATTGGCATAAGATTTGTAGATTTCCATAATCTATGCGCGTAGTGCTTATCCATTACAATGAAATTGCTTTAAAAGGCGGCAACCGCCGGTTTTTCGAGAATAAATTGATAGAAAATATCAGGAATTTTTTGGGTTTTAAAAAAATCCTTCCCAACTCCCTTTTAATAAAGGGGGGAGGGGGGGGATTTGTCAAAAAAATTCCCGGCAGAATTTTAATTGAGTTAGATGAGTCTGCTGATATCGGCGAATTGGAAAATAAATTAAAAAAAGTTTTCGGCATCGCCAATTTTTCGTTTGTTTCAACTATTAAATATGTCATTCCCGCGAAACTTGTCCTCAACTGCGATCAGGGAGCGGGAATCCAGGAAGCAATTCGAAATCAATGTTGGGAATTTTTAAAAAATAAGAAATTTACTTCTTTTGCGATTAAAACTTCGCGAGCCGACAAAACATTCCCTTTAACTTCGCAGCGGGTAAATGAGACGGTTGGCGATTTTATAAAATTAAAATCAGGCGCAAGTGTTGATTTGGACAATCCCGAAATTGTTTGTTTTATTGAAATTGCCAACGGTTATATTTTTATTTACGATAAGAAAATAAAAGGCGCGGGCGGGATGCCCGCAGGCGTCGCGGGAAAAGTCGTTTCTTTGATTTCCTCCGGTTTTGATTCGCCAGTCGCTTCGTATCTAATGATGAAAAGAGGCGCAGAAATAATTTTCGTTCATTTTCACTCATATCCCGAAACGTCTTTGTCTTCACGGGAGAACGTTGAAGAATTGATTAAGGTTTTAAGTGAGTATCAGTCAGGGTCCAAAATTTACCCTCCCGCCAACTTCATCAAAGAAAGTTCTGAAATTGATTCTGCGAAAGGCGAAGCCGCCTTGCGGCTCGTTGCATCAAAAAACCAAAACTCTTCCAATAGAATTGGTGGGAGGGTTTATTTTGTAAATCTTTTAAAAATTCAAAAAGAAATAATGATGAAAGCGCCGGAAAAATTCAGAGTGGTTTTATACCGACGGGCAATGGTTAAAATCGCCAACGAAATCGCCAAAAAAGAAAACGCGCTCGGCCTTGTAACCGGCGATTCGCTGGGGCAGGTGGCAAGCCAAACGCTTGAAAACTTAAACACGGTAAGCCGCGCTTCGGAATTGCCCGTTTACCGCCCGCTTATCGGCTTTGATAAAGAGGAGATTATAAATTTGTCCAAAAAAATCGGTTTTTACGAATTTTCTTCGCGGCCTTACGACGATTGCTGCAGTTTGTTCGTTCCAAAACACCCGGCCACAAAATCAGATATTGAAACGATAGAAAAAATAGAAAACAAATTAAAATTAGACAAACTTTTAAAAGAGGCGGTAAAAAAGGCGGAGACAATAAACTATTAATCCTTGATTTTTAATTCTAAAAGGGACGAATTTTTTTCACCCCTTTTTATTTATCCGCGTAAATCCGTTTAAAATCTGCGTTAATCCGCGAGGCAGGCAATCGTCTCTGTCTCAAAATTGCTTTTTAAATATTTAAAAATGTAAATTCTGCCGCCGCCCACTGACCACCACGCGGCGGATTTTTCTTTGGCTTCTCGCACGATGTTTTTCGCGTTATACCAGTAGGAATTTATTACAAGATAAAGTTCGTCGGCGCCGACGAGTTTTATCGCTTCGGTCGCCGTAAGCGGCGACGGCGAGGAATAAACCATATCCAAATAATATTGATATAAAATTCCGCCGGTCGGGATTGGGTAAAAGTAAATTTTTTCTATCGTAGTCTCGCCACGATATCGTGGCGAGACTACGATAGAGTAATATCGATTTTTAAATCCAAATTCCTGCAAAGCGGCGGCGGAAACCGATTGATTTGCCAAGACGATGTATTTTTTCCCCTCTGCCTTGGTTTCTATAAATTTTACCGCGTCAATGTCGAATTTTGAAGTTGAAAAACCGTGCGACGACTCAAACTTGTCCACTCGCGGATAAGAAATGTAAAATGACGAGAGGGCAAGGTAAGTGACAAATAAAACGGCGAAAAATTTTACCAATAAATCTCCCTCCACAACTTTTTTAAAAAAATAAATTGCCGGAACAAGGGCGAGAGGGTATAAAAATAATGCCGCGATGCCGATAAGGCGGTTTGAGTAGTCCGCTTGTTCGTAAGAAATAATTTCGGGGAATTTGATGAAAATTTTAAGAAAAATTGCGTTTAAAAAAATGATGAACGATGTTAAAATTAAAATTAAAGATGTAGTCGCAACCTTTGGGTTGGGCTCCGACGAATCGCGAGCGGCTAGCCATTTTTTATAAATTAATATTATGACTCCAACAACTGCCAGTCCCAAAAATATAATCCAAAAATTAAATCGGTAAAGATAAGCGAAATTGCGGAACAAATCAAATTTATTTTCCACAAAAAGGCGGATTTGGGGCAGGATTTCTGGGGAATTAAATTGAAGCGTTGTTCGGTCGCGGATTATGAAAACAAGCGGCAAAACGACGCTTCCCAAGACGGCGATGCCCGCCGAAAGCGTGTATTTTACGGCGCCTTTGATTTTATTTAAAATAGCGGCAAGGAGCAGAAAAAGAAGGGCGGGGATGCCGGAAAGAGGATGGATAAACATTATCGCTAACGCGATAATGAATTTCCAATTTTCAATTTTTAATTTCCAATTAATCCTCTCCTTTCCTCCCTCTTGGGAAGGAGGAGGAGTGAAGTGGGGGATAGCAGAGACAAAAATTAAGATTAACAAAAACAAATTTGCCAACGACTGGGGAGTGGTGGCGATAAAAATAGAAAATGGAAGAATTATTGCGGTAAGCGAAGTTAAAAAATTTATCTTGTCATTTTCAAAATATTTTTTGCTGAAATTATAGAATAAAATCGGTAAAGTCAATGAAGCCAGAAGCGGAACCAAAATTTTATCCACCCACGCAAGCGGCAAAAAGAAAATTTTATGGAAAAATAAAACCAGGGCGTATTGGCCGATGTAATAAAACGGTTTAGGAGAAATCGTTCCGAATTCATCTATGTATTTTACCGTGGCGCGGTGGATAAACGGGTCAAAACCATAGCCGATTTTATATAAAAACAAAGCCGTCCCGAACGATAAAAACGTGAAGGCGAAAACAAAAATTGCTTTTAGCCATTTTGGGATTTCCGATAAAAGCGAAATAAAAAACGAGGCAATGGCAATGCCGTAAAGAACAAATAATTTCCAAGTTACAACCTCCCACGGCGAGCGTATCGGCAAATCAGTACGGTGGCGGAGGAGATAGTAGACGATGAAGGAAACGCTAAAAACAAAAATGGCAGGAGGAAGATAAGAAATAAGCGTTTTCTTGTTAAAGAAGCCGAAACTTATCTCCCTTCGGGAGACGAAACTCGCCCGCTGTTTTAGAGAAAACAGCGGGCGTAATTGGTATTTTTTATAGATTATTATTCCAAACAAAATAATAAAACCTAAATACACCCAGCCATTTAATTTCCATAGATAGAAAGAGGCCGAGCCGACAATAATAATGGCGGATAAGATTAAAATAAAACCCTTGAAAATTCGCATATTTAATTTATAATTATAGTATATATGTTAAAGAAACATCTGACAATTTTGGTCCCGCTGGCGGTTGTTTTCTTTTTTGTGTATTCTTATTTGAATTTAACCCCCTCTATCTCCCCCTGTTCCGACGCCTTAGTCGGAATAAGGGGAGTAAGTGGGGGTTGCCCCTATTCCGACGCTTCGGTCGGGACAGGGGGAGAAATGCGGGAACTAATTTTTAATTCGCCGGATGAAGCCGCGGGGTATTTTTTCAGCCGCCTTTTCGCCGAAACGGGCAGGTTGAGCCAAATTGAACCGTTAGATTTCTTAGCGCCGGGTTTGATTCACCCGAGAAGCGTATTTGTAAATTCGGCGGGGTATTTGGTCCCCGGCGGTTTTTTGGGCTTACCTTTGATATTCGGTTCGCTGTTGAAAATTCCCCTTATTTCTCCTTTAACAAAGGGGGAGACAGGGGCGGGTTTCGGCGCGGCAATCATCCCGTTTTTTACTCCGTTTTTTGCTGTTTTGGGAGTTTTGGCGTTTTATTTTTTGCTCCGAAAAATTTGGGACGAGGACACCTCGGAGGTGAAAATTTTCCACCTCCGAGGTGGGAATGTGGCATTTTTGAGCGCGGTTTTAATGTTTTTCCTGCCGCCGTACTGGTATTACTCTACGAGAACCATGTTTCCGAATGTGCTTTTTGTGTCGCTGTTAGTTATTTCGGCGGCGTTTTTCTTTGTGGTTCCGTATAAGCGGATAAACGCGGATAATCCCGACTCTGTCGAGGGCCCTCGATTTCATCGGGACAATGCGGATAAACGCGGAAAGTTATTGGAGTATGTCCGATATTGCGGCGGGGGGTTGTTTTTGGGGCTGGCGCTTATAACCAGAACGTCTGAAATTATTTGGCTCGGCATTTTAGGATTGGCGCTAGCGGTTTATTTTTATTTTTGTAAAACGGAAACAAAAGAAAAGAAGGCAGAGGTTTACCCCCCCACCAACTCAATCGAAGAAAGTCCCAAAAATAATTCTGCGAAAGACGAAGCCGTTTTGCGGTTTCTGGCGTCAAAAATCGAAAAATTTTTCAATAGAATTGGTGGGGGGGCGGCAATTTTGGGATTTGCCGCGTTGTGCGCCGTTTTTGTTCCGGTTTTGTATCAGAATCAGGTGTTGTATGGTTCAGTTTTTTCTTTTGGATATAACGTTTCGGTATTAGAGAGAAATAAAGTAGTCCCTGAGCGAAGTGAAATGGAGTCGAAGGACGGCGAGGTCAACTCTTGGACAATATCAGGGATTAACCTCGCCTTACAACGCGGAATAACTTTAGTTTTACCTTTCGGCATTCACCCGCGCGCCGTTTGGCAGAATTTTTGGGATTATTTTATCAAGTTTTTTTGGTGGTTCACCATACCCACGCTTTTAGGATGTTTTCTGTTTTTTTGTCAAATTTGTTGGATCTTTAATGATAAAATTAGGCACTATTTTTCAAATAAGACGCGTGGGAAATCCGAAATCCGAAATCCGAAATCCGAAACAATATCGAATGACCAAAACACAAATAATCAAAACAAATTGTTTAGAATTTTAAAAATTAAAATTTTGAATTTGTTTCGTGCTTCGTGCTTCGAATTCCGAATTTTTAACAAGACAATTACAAAAAATCAATTCATATACTTTCTAAGTTTCGTGTTTGTATCAGGTTGGTTGTTTGTGTATTATGGCAGTTGGCGATTTTCCGACAATATAAATTTTCAAAAAACTACCATCGGCGCGTCATATTTAAGATACTGGCTTCCTATTTTTGTAATGGGACTGCCGTTTGCGGCGCTCTTTTTAAAAAAGGTAGCCGCAACCTTTAGATTGCGAACGCGCGGGCTAAAGCCCGCGGCTACAATTCAGGCGATAGTTCGACAGGGCTCACCACAGGCATTCCCTAAGCGGACTGAAAGGGAATCGAAGGGGCAAAGAACTGGTTTAACATATTTAACTATTATTTTATTTTTTATGTTTTCTATGTCCGCAATAGCCGTTTTCGCCGGCGAAGACGAGGGCGTT
>DYHP01000025.1 GCA_020724105.1 Candidatus Methylomirabilis sp.
CCCGCGATTCTATGTGTTTTGGCCGACGACGGTAAATTATACGCATATATAGTATAGAAGCCACAGAACGCCATCACAACGCCATTGGACGCTAGAAGCGTGGCGTAAATTGGCGTAGTTATAGCGTCAAATGTGGCGTGGTGGAGATGGCGGGAGTTGAACCCGCGTCCAAGAAGACTAATCAAGTTGTCTTTACAGGATAGTTCGTTTAAAGAATCCGCGGTTAGATTAAAGCGAACAAAATTCCGCCGCTTAAGCCTTTTAATCTCGGACTCAAATCTTGGCAGAAGTAGTCCCAGTTTGTCTTATATGACACCCGTATGCTTTCGGACAAACACGAGAAGCACGGATGGGCTACTCGCTTACGCGAAAGCCAATGAAAGTGATGGAACGCGGAAAGCGTTTTTCACTTTTTCAAATAAGTTTGCACTTATTTGCCCTCCCAATTTTTTGGATTGGAAATAGTTCTTTAAGGTTCTTTTTATCCAGTTTTTACCCCAGCCGGTTTTTAAAAACCTTTCGTGCGCTGCGGCGTCGTATGTATTGCGATGCGCTTCATAGTATATGAGAATAAGCGGTATGCGCAGGCGCGTTGAAAAGACCTTTCCTTGGTTGTGGCATTTAAGACGACCCCCCAAGTCGTTAGTTAAACCGACGTAGAGGTCATTATCTCTAGTGCTTCGAAGGATGTAAACGTGCCACATAGATTATCCAAAAAGTTGGGAGGGCGAGATGTTTAACGAGATCGCTCTCGCCTGAAACAATTTGTCAGATTTCCTGTCGAAACACGTCATCCCCCCACTAATTCCAATGACAATTTTTGATAAATCGTGGCCGCGTTTGAGCGAAACGCCTCCGGCCTCCGCTGATATTTATTGAATCTTTTGTTTTAGAATTAGTGGGGGGACAAGTCCCCCTGATTTTTAGATTTTTTCGTTTTTAGGTTTTTCGGTCATATTTCAATGTTTCTCTAATCTGTCGTTCCACTTCTCTCTTCTTAATTACTTCTTTCTTTTCATACTTTCTCCTGCCTCGGCAGATGCCGATTTCCACCTTAATTTTGCCTAATTTAGTATACACCCTTAACGGTATTATTGTCAAGCCTTTCTGTTGCATTTTGCTGTAAATATAGATTAATTCTTTCTTTTTTAAAAGCAGTTTTCTGGGCCTTGTCGGGTTGTAATCGGGCATTGGTCCGGCTTTGCCGTACGGCGAAATGTGCATATTGGTGATAAATGCTTGCGGAGTTTTTCCGAATTTAAAAGTGACATACGCGCCCTTAAGGTTTACATGCCTCTGTTTTGCGGATTTTACCTCGTGGCCTTCAAGAACAATACCCGCTTCGTAGGTTTCGACGATTTCGTAATCCAAAAATGCCTGTTTGTTGCTTGTTATCTCCGTCATATTATAAAAATTTGGGTGTGGACCCGAGGGGATTCGAACCCCTTTCACCACTTGTCAAAGGTAGTATGTTAACCGATATACACCACGTGCCCGCGGAGTGCCACACCCAGATTAGATAATAACAAAAAGCCGCTGGATAGTCCAACGACCTTTCGCTGACAAGTGGTTAACCCGAGTGTATGTCAGGCTACTACCTTTGATTTTAGTATAACATAAATAAAAATTTTTGTCAAATTCGGGGTCATGTTGGTTTTTTGATTGATACGCCTTTGTATATTTTGTATATTATGTTATAATATCAGTGATTAGTGTTATAAAAATCAGTGGTCCATGAATAACTCAACGGAAATTCATATTTCGGTCCGGACAATTATCAAAATCGCCCTGATTATTTTGGCGGCGTGGCTTTTGTATTTTTTCAGGGATTTGGTGGTGATTTTAATCACCGCCTTTATTTTGGCTGTCGTTATTGACCCGTTGGCCGACCTTTTTGAAAGACATAAATTGCCCCGTTTCTTGGCGGTTTTGCTGGTTTACATCGCGCTTTTGTCGGTTTTAAGTTTGGTTGTTTCGCTGATTGTCCCGCCGATTTTTGCCGAAATTAAAGATGTTTTAAGAGATGTTTTAAATTATTGGGAAAAATTTTCTTCGGGTTACACGAGTTTGCAATCAATTGAGATGAAAGAAGTTTTAAGGTATTTGGAAAAAAGCATTGGCACGCTTGAAGCCGGCGTTTCCAAAATCGCCGGCGGCGCTTACGGCGCGATCAGCGGGATTTTTGGCAATCTGTTTGATTTTGTTTTGATTTTGGTTTTAGCCCTTTATATGGTAATTTACGAAGAAAGATTGAGGGGATTCATCCGTTCTTTGGTGCCGAAAGGAAAATTGGAGATTGTTGACAAGTGCGCCGCGGAACTCCGAAGCAAATTAGGTTCGTGGATAAAGGGGCAATTGATTTTATGTTTTACCATTTGGTTTTTGGTGTATATCGGGCTCTTAATAATCGGCGTGCCGTACGCTTTGGCGCTTTCGCTTCTGGCGGGCCTGCTTGAGGCGATTCCTTACATGGCGGTCATTGCGGCGATTCCTTCGGTGTTTATAGCTTTGACAATTTCGCCATGGAAAGCCGTTTTTGTCGCCGCGTTGTTTTTTGTGGTTCAAGAATTGGAAAACAATCTGCTCGTGCCGAAAGTAATGCAAAAGGTCGTTGGTTTAAATCCCATTGCGATTGTTTTGGCTTTGGTTATCGGCGGCAAATTGGCCGGAGTTTTAGGAGTTATGCTTGCCATTCCGGTGGCGCTCTCCGTTAAAATTTTAATGGATGTTCTCTGGCTCAAAAAAGATGTTAATCCTTAGATGTTTATGAAAAAAAAGATCATGTTTTTCAGTTTTTTTTTATTAGTTCTTTTGTTTTTTGAAGTCCTTTTATTTTTCCCTAAATCTTTTTATATTTTGGCGGCGGTTTTGGGGCTTTCGTCAGTCGTTGTTTTGATAAGGTTAAAGAAATTCGGTTTAAAGACGGCGCAAGTTATTTGGTTTGCGACCGTTTTTTTTTATTTATTAAGCAGTTTGTTTTTTTTGATGTTTGTAAGCGAGATTTTTTTGAGGCACATAATCGTCTTTTTGGTTTCGTTTTTAGCCGCCTTTTGGATTAAAAGATTTTACGAATTTGTCAGATCTGCCTCGCCGGAGCCTTTGGGCGAAGGAGGGTCGCGCGACTGGTCTTTGAAGGAATTGGATGTTTATTTTTTGAAAGTGATTTCTTTTTCTTCGTTTTATTTCGGCGTTTCATCGATTTACGGCGCGATGATTTTTTTGGGGGCTCACCCCTTAGCGATGCTCGCCTTTTTTGTCCTTTGGGTTTTGGGCTGCACCATTTTGTTTTGGGAGCCATCTCCTTTATTTCTAAAAACAATCAGTCCGGAAAAGATGGATGAAAAACCGGTCTCCGGCGGGGTTTACCCCCCCACCAATTCCATTAAAAGTTCGTCCGTTGACGCGTCCTTGCGCCGCGAAACGCCTGACGGCTCCCGTCTTGGATTTTTGGTCCAACCTCCCAGAATTGGCGGGGAGGTGAAAATTTTTTTATGGGGTCTCGTAACAATATTGTGCCTGGAGGCGGCGGCAACGGTTTATTTTTTGCCCTTGTCCATTTTTTCAATGGGCGCAGTGGTATTTTTATTTTGGCTCTTGCTCGCAAACATGCTTTTTGATTTCAATCGGGGCGCTTTTATTTTCAAAAAGTACAGGACCAGATTGATTTTGTTCGCGGCATTTATTATTTTAATTTTATTGTCAATTGAGTGGGTGTAATAAAATAATTTCCAATTTTCAATTACCAATTTCCAATTTTTAATTTTTGGTCTTGAAAATATGCACATAAGCAAAGACAGGCAATTGTTTTTAATTTTAATAAGCGCCATTTTTTTGATATTTTTCGGCGGCGTTGCCGGCGGTTTTATTTCTTATTCATTGGTCAGCGACGGCTATGTTGAGCCGCCTGTCTTGACGACTCAATTAAAGTATCGGCCGCCCACGACTTTTTCCGCGGACTTCCAAAAAGTGTTGGAAGCGAGTTTGGTCAAAATCATAAAATACCAAAATCTGGACAAGTCGCTTTCGGTTTTGGAAAAGGCGGATGCCGCCAGCGAAGTTATCGCCAACGGCTTTCTGGTTTCCTCCGACGGCTGGATTGTCGCGGGCGCGTCGCCCAAATCATCGTTTTTGGTTTTAACGCAAGACGGCAACATTTACGTGCCCCAAAAAATAGTCAAAGCCAGAGATTTGGGATTATCTTTCATAAAAATAGTGGGAATGAATTTTAAGGCGCTGTCTTTGGGGGACGAAAGAAGTTTGGATTTCGGCGACGATGTGTTCGCGATTAAAAATCAGAAAGTTTTCAAAAATAGTTTGATTTATTTCGGTTACAACGAGCCGAAAGAAAAAAATGACTTTATTTTATCCTCGGAACTGCCGGAAAAATTTTTGTTTCTTAAAGATAAATTAAGCAATGAATTTTCGGGACTGCCCCTGTTTTCAAAACAAGGCGAGATAGTGGGGGTGGCAGACGGAAACGGCTTGATTTTCCCCGTAAGTTTGGTTAAAATATACTTGAAAAGTTTGTGGAAAAACGAGGCGATTGTTTTGCCTTATTTGGGCTTGAAATATTTTGACTTGTCGGCGATGCCGGTAAAACTTCAAGATATCAGTTTGAGAGAAGGCGCTTACATTTTCAAAGAATCCGAGGCGTCAGCAATAATTAAAAATTCGCCGGCGGCGAAAGCGGGGCTTTTGCCCGGCGACATAATTTTGTCCGTTCGAGGCGATAAAATCAGCGCTCAATACAATTTGGCGGAAAGAATTTTAGAATACGCTCCGGGCGATAAGATTGATTTGGAAGTTTCAAGGAATGGGGAGAAACTTGATTTGAATGTGGAACTCGGAGAACAAAAGTAGATTATGGACCTTTTGCAAAACAACCTAAACGCGGTTATTGTCTGAGCCTGTCGAAGACACAACCGCGCATTTTAGTCAAAATTGTACCCGTTCGACAGGCTCAGGGAATAAAATTTGGCTAAAATCTTATTTTGCAAAATATTTTATGTTGAAAGAACCAAAATTCGAAAAAAAAATAAGAATGGAAAAAGAACCGCAAGAAAAGCCGTCGCGGTTTGATTATTATAAATTAATGTCGGGCTTAATCGGCAGAGCGGAAGAGTTGATGATGAAGCAACCGGATTTGCCTGCGGAGAGATTCGCCAACCTTTTGATATATGATAAGAGCAACGAGGCGCCGCCAACGCCGAGGCAGGAGGAAATTATTCAAAAAATGGCGCAACGTTTTGTTGACGCCAGGAACGATGTTTTGTCTTATGCGGCTGAATTATCAGAAAGGTTTGGAGGGAAGAGCAAACTTGAAAATCCCTTGGAGATTTTGGAAAAAAATACCGATGCCAAGTGGCGGTTTTTGCGCGACCTCGGGTTGCCGTCGCCGATTGACACGACGAAATTTAAAATTCACACCGTTCACCCAACGGCAATCGGAGTTGAATGCGAAGACATAGAAGATTACGCATGGGTTTCGGAGTGGACCATTGAGGAAGCAATGACGACGGAGGGATTTTTTACTTATAAAGATTTCACCTGCGGTTTAAAAGAAAAGTTTGACAAGGCGCGGGTAGAAAAGTTAAATCAAAATGTTTATTTTCTAAATGGCGTCTTGCTTAAGGGAAGAAAACAGAAAAAAGAAGTTCAAGAGCATGAGATACAGCATCATTTATTTCGACGTTATTTTGATACAAGTCCGATGGCCGATTTTCGCCATGAAAGAGAAGAGTTATTGTGGCGGATTGATGTGGAACCGAAAGAATCGGAAAAATTAAAAGCAAAAAGGCTTGCCAGCGAACGCAACGAGTTAATTGCGAGAGAACTCGAGTTGAGAAAAAAACAAAACATGCCGCGCGCCCGATATTTATATTTAGAAGAAAGCGCGCGCGATGAATTTTCGTCTTATCTTAAAGAAGGTGACTATAGATACGACAAACAATCCATATTTGGCAAGGAAAACTATCTTTTAGTAGAGAAGCCGCTCGAGGAATTTGATGACATAAAATTACTGAGGGTCAAGTTTGACATTTTAAAGAAAGAATTGTGGCGACTTGAGGCGGGCGAGGTAAATCCTAAAAATTTTTATAAAATTTTTGAAGTCACCTCGAGTTTTGACGAGGCTAAAGAGGAGTTGTCCAAAATTGATTCAAAAATTTCTGAAAAGGGGTTGGCTAATCTTTTGGATGATGAAACGGATATTAATTTATTGTTTTGGCTGAAAGAATATATTGTGGAGAAAAAACAATTTGATATTAAGCCGCTTATTTTGGAAATTGAAAATTGGTGCGTCAAGAGATTGGAAGGAATTTTGGAGAAGAATGTGGAGGATATCGGAAGTTTGGAACTGGCTTTGGCCAATAAATATGTTTTTGAAACAAACGCGCTGACGAACAGAGCAAGCGCTGAAATAAACGATGCGCTCGGCAATATCGCCGGAATTTATCTCGAAAACACTTATAGGGAAGTTTGGGTGATGGATCCAATTTTAGCTTCGGCGATTAAAGAAGCAAATTACAATCCTTACACCGGTAATAAAATTGAAAGAATTGATGACAGAATCGCTTTTGCCGAAAAGGTGACGAGAGAAGCGCATCAGGTGCGGGAAAAATTTGTTTCTTTAATAGAGCAAATTAAATCTTATGATTTTGAAACAGCGGCGGCGCTGATGGGTGAGGAAATACATGATCCCAAAGACGGGCATCGATTAAGTTTGCGGGAAAAGGTTGAAGAAGCAGAGGAAGAGTTGGACGATTTAAAGAAAATGAACAGCGAATTTTGGAAAATAATGGACGAAATTGCGGAAATTAATGAGAGCGAAGCCCTTAAATTAATATCTGATATTGGGAAGGGGGTTCCTCTCAGGATAAGATTCAGGGAGGCGCGCGGGACTCTTGAAGAATTAAAAAAACAGGGGTAATACAAATATGGCGGGAAAGGACGAAAACATCAAAAAAATCTACACCGAGGCGATACACAAAATCAAGAAACTCAAACGCGAGCACAACAAAGTTTTAGAGGATTTTATTAAAAAATTGGAAGAATATAAAATAGAAAAGATTAAAGAGAATCTTAAATAATTATGGAACAGCATTCTATTGAAAAACAACCACTCAAAGAAATTTCTCCAAGAAAAGAAGCCGAGCCGAAATCGCCCGAAGAAATGATTGAGGACTTGACGGCAGAAGTGGAAGAAATGGAAGAGGTTTCGGAAACCACAGAAAAACTTGGCAAGCGTTTTGATATTCCGAAAGAAGAAGTTGAAGAAATCGGCGAAAAGCGCGGTTTTACCAAAAAATTTTCTTCAATTAAAAATGAAATCAGCAAAGTCGCTTCCGCCGCGATTGACAAAATCAAGGGAGTGTTTGGCAAAAAAGAAGTTGCGGAAAAAGCGGGCGCGCCCGCCGAAATTTCCCCGGAAAAGAAAGAAAAAATAAAAGAAAAAATTGGCGCTGCTGAAATTCGAGCGGAATTATTTGAAGCGATTTCTAAAAATCCGGACTTGCCGCGCGAAGATTTAATGAAAATGTTGGAACAAGGCCAAACAAAATATCAAATCCCCGAAAAACAGGCGGAAGAACTGATGTCTTTTATTGAGAAATACGCCGAAAAACACAAAGCGGTGAAAGAGGTTAGAAAACAATTTACGGACGATAAATTGCTTTTTAACGCCTGTTTCGGTTTTTTGCCAAAAGGCAAGGTAGAATCTTTGGAGGGACCAATGTCAATTTTTTTTCGTTGTAAGAATAAAAAAGATTATGATGAGGTATTGATAAAACAAATGGAAATGTATGGCGGTACTGAATATTCCAAATATTCTACAACACTTTGCGAACTTTCTGGCGCGGTGGCGCTTTCGAATTACAGCGCGATACCCGAATTAAAGGAAACGTTGATTATTGAAGATGTCACCGGCAAGGCGGCCATGAAATTTAAATTCCAAACCGAAAAAACCAAAAAACATGAAGAACAACATCTTTTGAAAAGATTATTTAAAGAACCATTTTTGAGAAAAGAGGCAAGTGACAAAATGAATATGGCAAAATCTATGGAGGAGAAAGAAGCGTTGATAGAGCCATATCTGCGCGCTTTTAAAGAGGTGACCGCCGATTGGGGAGCCAAAGATGAAATTTTGGCCAATTTGAAGGAAGGCAAAAGTCCATCAAAAATGTATTCTATTTTGACTAAAAAATTAGGAGAAGGCGGGTTGTACGATTATTTGGAAATACGAAAGAACGCCATGGAAAAAGATTTCGCGCAAAAGGGGATAAGCAAGGAGAAGTATTGGCCGCTCGCAAAGAAAATTTTTCACGACGAATACAAGGTTTCGTTAAAAGAATCGCTGGGCGCGGTGGAGGAGTTAAGGCAAATGGGCAAAAATGCCGATGAAATTGTCGCCATGCTTATTACCGAGCCGCTGGAACAGTGGCAGAATTTCGTAAAAGACCTGAAAAATTATTACAATAAAAAAGCAATTTAATTTAAAGAACCTTAAAATTTATAAACAAAAACAGAGGAGGAAAAAACGGAAACAGGACAAGACAAGAAAATGTTTGAAGATGGAATCGCCAAACTAGAAGAAGAGATGAAGGCGGATTTTGAAGATTTAAAAAAGAAAACTGAGGAAGCGAAACGCCAATCTAAGGCATTGATGGACGATCTTCATAAAATGGCGGGAAAGCCGCAGTTGGACGGATAGATGAAATTGAAAAATCTCTCATTAGGTGAGAGATTTTTTTGTTAGCGTAAAGTTGCGCCTGCCCCGTAGTGAACGAACAAAATGAGTTCTGCTTCCGGGTAAAGTGGCGATTTAACAAACCACCTCCAATTCCAAATAAACCTTTCGTCCCAAAATCTGTTCCAATTCTTTTCGCGCCACCGAACCGATTTCTTTTATTTTCTGCCCGCTTTTGCCGATGAGCATCTTTTTATGGGTCGGCGAATCGGTGGAGATTATCGCCTTGATATAAAGCGCGCCGCTTTTCCGTTCTTCCTCTTCTTCAACTTTAACGTCCGTGGTGTACGGCAATTCTTTGTTCATCTGAATGTAAATTTTTTCTCTTATTAATTCTTCAAGCCAGGTTTTGTGTTCCAAGTTGGTGATCTGAAATTCCGGATAAATCGGCTCGCCTTCGGGCAAGAGTTCAATTATTTTTTCTTTGAGCGGTTTTAGATTTTTGCCGGTTTTCGCCGAGACCTGCATTGTATCGTCAAATTTTTCCGACAATTCAAGGTATTCGTCAAGATACGGAAGCCGCTGGTCGGCTTTGTTTATAACCAAAATTTTCGGAACTTTTAGCGGTTCAATCATTCTTAAGACGATTCTTTCTTCGTTTCCGATGGCGCGGGTCGGGTCGGCGACGTACAAAAGCGCGTCAATTCCTTTTAATGATTCCCGCGCCGCTTCGTTTAACGCCCGCGTCAATTCGGAATGCGATTTTTCAAAAATGCCCGGCGTGTCGATAAAAACAATCTGCCCAGACGGGTCGTGAACAACGCCGTGGATTACAAGACGGGTTGTTTGCGGTTTTGCCGTAACAATTGAAATTTTCGAACCAACCAAAGCGTTGAGCAAAGTTGATTTTCCCGTATTTGATCTTCCTATTAATACGGCGAACCCAGTTTTCATAATTCATAGAAGCCACGAAACGCCATCACCCCAGTATCAAAGCCCGACGAGGAGTCCGCCTCTTAATTAGAATGGTTTTCTCTCGGAACTCGCCTCCCGCCTCCGCTAAAGCTTCGGCGGGCAAATCGGCTTTCATTGCGCCAAATCGTTTCATTTTACCCCGGCTTGATACGGGGCGGGCAACGCTATTTCTCACGCCAAATTTTTGGCGTAAAGTGGCGTAGTTGTGGCGTAAAATGGCGGTCTAACTTTTATCGTACCACATATTCATTGCCTTGTCACCTTTAAATTGATAGAATGATATTAGTATGTTGTCTATTATTATACCCACCCACAACGAAGAAAATTATCTGCCAAATTTATTGAAATCCATTAAGAATCAGAGTTTCTCCGATTATGAAATTATTGTCGCCGACGCCGATTCAACGGATGCGACGCGCGAAATCGCGCGGGACTTCGGCGCAAAGGTGGTTTCGGGCGGCATGCCGGCCATTGGAAGAAACCGCGGCGCCGAAGCGGCCTCGGGCGAATTGTTTTTATTTTTGGACGCCGACGTCATTTTGTCTCCCTGCGGTCTGCCTTTGGTAGAAAAATCAGATTTTTTGGAGCGGGTCATTGACGAGTTTCGGCGGAAAAATTTCAGCATGGCGACTTGCTGTTTGATTCCGGCCAGTTGCAGATTTGTGGATAAATTTTTTCACGCGGTTTATGATTTTTACGTTTCCAAAATGGCAAAAATTATGCCCCACGCGCCGGGGTTTTTCATTTTAATCAAACGCGATTTGTTTCTGGCAATCGGCGGTTTTGACGAAAGCATAACTTTGTGCGAAGACACCGATTTGACCATTCGCGCCGCAAAAAAAGGAAAATTCGGATTTTTAAAATCGGAAAAGATAAAAGTTTCTGTTCGTCGCTTTGACGTCGACGGCAGGTGGAATGTCGCTTTCAAATATCTTTTGGCCGAAATAATTTTGCTTTTAGGCAGAAGAATCAGAGGCTGGCCGAAATATAATTTTTTTTATAAGAAGGACTAGAAACTTGTCCCGACGTATCGTCGGGACAAGTTTCTAGTTATTTTTTATGACCAACATCCGCAATTTCTGTATCATCGCTCACATTGACCATGGGAAATCGACTTTAGCCGATCGCCTTTTGGAATTCACCGGCACCATTGAAAAGCGAAAAATGAAAGAACAGATCTTGGATTCTATGGAATTGGAGCGAGAGAGAGGGATTACCATTAAACTCACGCCGGCGAGGATGAAATACAAAGATTATATTTTGAATTTAATTGATACTCCCGGACATGTTGATTTTACTTATGAGGTTTCGCGTTCTTTGGCGGCCGTGGAAGGCGCTCTGCTTCTGGTTGACACCACCCAAGGCGTTCAAGCGCAAACCTTGGGCAATCTTTATTTGGCGCTGGAACAGAATCTCGTCATTATTCCGGTTGTAAACAAAATAGATTTGCCCAATGCCGATGTAAAAAAAACAAAAGAAGAAATCGTTAAATTAGTCGGCTGCCGCGAGGACGAAATACTTTTGACATCAGGCAAAACCGGACAAGGCGTGGAAATCGTTTTGGAAGCGATAATTGAAAGGATTCCCGAACCAAAAGGAAGCAAGGACGCCGAAATCCGCGCTTTAATTTTTGATTCAAAATACGACGAATACAGGGGCGTGGTCGCTTACATCAGATTGGTTGACGGCTCGCTTAAAAAAGGAGACAAGATAAAGTTTTTCGCCACGGGCGCGGAAACGGAAATTTTGGAAATCGGCTATTTTGCGCCGGATTTTGCCGCGCAAAAAGAACTCTGCGCCGGCGAAATAGGATATATTGTCACTACTTTGAAAAACATTGAAGGTTGCCGCGTCGGCGATACCGTTATACTTTCTTCTGAGACTTCCGAGACCAAGTCTCGTGACACGAGACTGCCTGGTTATAAAGAAGTAAAACCCATGGTTTTCGCTGGTTTTTATCCGAAAGAGGGGCAGAATGCGGAAAAGCTTCGCGAGGCGATGGGAAAATTAAAGTTAAACGACGCGGCAATGAGTTTTGAGCCGGAACGGAACACGGTTTTGGGTTTCGGCTTCCGGGTCGGTTTTTTGGGCTTGCTTCATCTTGAAATAACCAAAGAAAGATTGAAAAGAGAATACGGCATCAACCTTATCGTAACCGTGCCGTCAGTGGCGTACAAGATTTTCACAAAAGGCAGAAACGAGCCGACGATAATTAAAAGCACTGCCGAACTGCCCGACCCGTCCACGATTGAACGCATTGAAGACCCTTATGTGCTGGCCGACATTATCACGCCAAAGGAATATCTGGGGCAGATTATGAAAATTTGCGAAGAAAGGCGGGGAGAATACAAAAACATTGAGTATTTGGGCGGAGAAAACCCGCGGGTGATTTTGCATTACAATCTTCCGCTCTCCGTGATTCTCGTCGATTTTTACGACAAATTAAAAAGCGCGAGCCAGGGTTACGCTTCGCTGAATTACGAAATCACGGGCTTTAAACCGAACGACATCGTTCAATTAAACATTTTGATTAACGGCGATTCGGTCGAAGAATTGTCAACTTTGGTTTACAGAGACGAGTCGTATCGTCGCGCCAGAGAAATCGCCGCGGCTTTAAAAAAGGCGATTCCGAGGCAGATGATAGAAGTTAAAATTCAGGCGGCAATCGGCGGGAAAATCGTGGCTGCCGAAAGAATCGCGCCTTTCCGCAAAGATGTTTTGGCTAAACTTTACGGCGGCGACGTTACCCGCAAAATGAAACTTCTTAAAAAACAAAAAGAAGGAAAGAAAAAGATGCTGGGGAAAGGACAGGTTAATATACCCACAGATGCATACCTTTCCGTCCTTAAAAGAGAATAGATATTTGTTCACTGCGCTCACGAAATCAATATATGCATCGTAAATGGCTCATTGCCCCACCTCTACCAAACGAAGCAAGACAGGTATACCCAGAGTTACCCGATGTTGTTTTGAATTTGTTGTGGAATCGCGGCTTGAAAAATCAGGACAAAATTGACGAATTTTTAAATCCCGATTACGGCAAAGATATTCACGATCCTTTTCTTTTCCGCGACATGGAAAAAGCGGTGGAAAGAATTTTTAAGGCGATTGAAAAAGGCGAGAAAATAACCATTCACGGCGATTATGACGCCGACGGCGTTTGCGGTTCAGTGATTCTTTTTCAAACCTTAAAAACGCTCGGCGCGAAAAATTTGGAAGTGTTTTTGCCGCATCGCGAAACAGAAGGGTACGGCATCAATTCAAACACAATTAAAAATTTTCAATCAAACGGCGTAGATTTGATTATCACTTGCGATTGCGGCATTTCAAACGCTAAACAAATTGAAGAAGCGAAAAATTTCGGCATTGACGCAATTATCACTGACCATCATGAAGTCCCCGCGCAAATCCCGCCGGCTTACGCCATAATCCATCCAAAAATGCCGGGCGAAAAGTATCCGCACAAAGAACTTTCCGGCGGCGCGGTTGCTTGGAAATTGGCTTGCGGGTTGATAGAAAAATGTGCGACCCCCGATGTCCAAAATATAAGACATCCGATGTCCCAAGGACATCGGATGTCGGT
>DYHP01000026.1 GCA_020724105.1 Candidatus Methylomirabilis sp.
ATTAAAACCGTATCCCTGAAACGGGCGAAACAAGTCCCAAATTTCCCTCGCCTGTTTTTCGGTTAAACCGCTGAATTTCTGGCACCCTTCAATAAAAATCTTCTCGTGTTTTGCCATTTCTTTGGGAATTTTTTTGCCGATTGCCTTGCGCAAACCGTCGACAGTTCCCCAAGTGTAACCCGCCAAAGCGATAGCCACTTCCAAAACATCTTCCTGAAAAGTGATGACGCCGTAAGTTTTGTTTAAAATCGGCTCCATTTTAGGATGGAAACATCTAATCGGAATTTTGTTTTGTTTCTTTTGAATATAATCGGGGATTGAATCCATCGGACCCGGACGATAAAGAGCAATCATCGCCATAATGTCAAAAATCGTCGTGGGTTTGAGATCCACCAAATAACGCGTCATGCCGCTGCCTCCCAACTGAAAAAGACCGACAGTATGCCCCTTAGCAAGCAAATCAAAAGTTTTTTTGTCGTCAAAGTTTAAAGAATCCAAATCAATGTTTACCCCCTTGGTCTTGGCGATGATTTTAACGGCATTGCCCAAAATTGAAAGATTGCGCACGCCCAAAATATCCATTTTAAGATTCCCTGTCGCCTCAACCGCGTCCATTTCGTATTGGGTGATGATGTGCTCTCCCCCGGGTTCATATTGCAGAGGGATGGATTCGGTCAGGTTTTCAGAGGCGATAACCACGCCGGCGGCGTGAACTGAGATGTGGCGGGCGCATTCCTCGATTTTTTCCGATAAATCGAGAATTCTCTTCACCGACTCGTCGGAATCGTAAAATTTTTTAAGTTCGGCGTTGATTTCTTTCGCTTTGGCGATTGACATCGGAAACCCTTGATGGCCGAATGGTATCATTTTAGCGACTCTGTCGCCTAAGGAATACGGCAATCCCAGAGACCTCGTTACGTCGCGCACCGCCGCCCGCGCCATAATTCGTCCAAAAGTGCAAATTTGCGCCACCTTTTCCTTGCCGTATCTTGAAATAATATAATTTATAACCTCATCGCGCCTGTCGTCGGCAAAATCCACATCAATATCGGGCGGCGAAGGGCGGTAGGGATTCAAAAATCTTTCAAAAGGCAAATTGAAATAGAGCGGGTTAACAGTTGTTATTCCCAAAGCGTAGCCGACCAGGGACCCCGCGGCCGAACCGCGGGTCGAAGTGACGATGCCCTGCTTTCGCGACCATCTCGTGTAATCCGAAACAACCAAAAAATAAGGCGCGTAACCTTTTTGGATGATAACTTCAAGTTCGTAATCAAGCCGTTTTTTTATTTCTTCGTTTGCCTCGGGAATTAATGCCTTTAATCCGTCATAAGTTCTTTGGCTCAAATATTCTTCGGCCGTCAGATTCTCGGGCAACTCCACTTTGGGAAATTTCCATTTGCCTAAAGCGAGTTCTACCTCGCACCTTTCGGCAACAATCCCCGTGTTTGAAATCGCTTCCGGAACTTCGCGGAAAGCGCTCTCCATTGTTTTGGGCGAACACATTGAGTAATCCGCGTCGCGCATTGAAAGCCGCGTTGGGTCGTCAACCGTTTTTCCGGTTTGGATGCAAAGCAGGATGTCCTGCGCCTCGGCGTCTTCCGGCTTAATGCAATGAATGTCGCGCGTGGCGACCAAATTGAGATTTCTCTCTCTCGCTAATTGAATCAAACTTTGATTCACTTCGCTTTGAAGCGGAATTTCCGGATGATACTGCAATTCAACGAAAAAATTGTCCGGCCCGAAAACTCCTAAGTAATACCTGACCGCTTTGTCAAGCGCCTCGTTGTCGCCCGCTCTCGCAAGTTGAGCCAATTCGCCTCTCAAACATCCGGAAAGGGCGATTAAACCGTCGCTGTGTTTTTTTAAAACTTCCTTGTCAATTCTCGGTTTATAATAAAAACCATCAAGGTGGGCAATGGTTGAAAGTTTTAATAAATTTTTGTAGCCCGTTAAATTTTTCGCCAGCAAAACCAAATGATGCGGCTTGTCGTCTATGTGCGGCCTTTTGTCATATAAAGAATGGGGGGCAAGATATGCCTCCATTCCCAAAATCGGCTTTATTTCGTTTTTTCGGCACTCCTTGTAGAACTCAATCAATCCGTAGAGATTGCCGTGGTCGGTCAAAGCCAAGGCCGGCATGCCGAATTCTTTGGCGCGAGCCACCAAATCCGGAATTTTACCCAATCCGTCAAGGAGCGAATAATGGCTATGAGTATGCAGGTGAATAAATTGGTTCATAAAAAGGGCGCTTGCCCCGTGGTGAATGCAAGTTCTACTACGGGGTAAAGATGGATAAATATAATTTCACGATGTGGGCAAATTTGACTTGACAAAAAAATAGAGGGTGGTATAATGTAATTACTAAACGTGGGGCGGATTCTATATGAGTCCGTCCCATTTACTTTTCTTCAAATTTAAGCAAATATTTCAAATATTCAAAATCCCTAAAATTACTACCGGCGAACTGCCTAATTTCTCTCGCCGTCCGGGGCCCTCGGGCAAGGATTATAACTTCCTTGCTTTTTTCTTTTAAGAATTTCAGAACCGGGAGAAAATCGCCATCGCCCGAAAGAATAATCGCTTTGTCAAGGGCAATGGCACTTTCCCAACAGAGCAATGGCATTTGTTTACAATTTTTGGCGAAAATAAGCAAAAATTATTTTTGTTTTTTATTTTTACTTCCTTTACTGGTGAAGTGGCGCAGTAATTCTCTCGCCACATCAACCAAAAGCATAAAATAGCCCGAAACGCTGTCAAATTTGTCGCAGAATTTGCGCGCCGCTCCTAAAAAATTTTCTATCTGCTCGCGCATTTCCTTGATTATTTTTCTCGCGTCGCGCACCATCATTACCAAATAAAACATAAACCAACAGGTAAATACGGCGATGAGCCCAACCGCGATGGCAAGGACAAAATATAAAATATCCAAAGTTGTTAGAAACATATATTTTTATTTAGAAGCCGCATTGACGCCGTTTGCCTGACGGCAACTACGCCGCTTTAACGCCGATAACGGCGTAATTCGGCGTTGGCGCGAAGCGCGCAGCGTGTGTCGGCTTCTACTTCCTTATTTTCGCTCCTAAATTTTCTAAATTTTTAATAATTTTTGAAATAATTTCGTCGACTTCCTCGCTTTTCAGCGTTCGTTCAGGGTGCAAAAAATTAATGTGAAAAGCCAAGCTGTTTTCGTAAATATCAAATAATTCTACGCCTTGAAATAAGTTCCCCGCCTCTTTTTTAACAATTTCTTCAATTTGCGACCATTTAACCTGTTTCGGAACAATAATCGACAAATCGCGGGTAATGCCGGGGAATTTCGGCAACGGCTTAAAGGATGTCTTCAAAAGAGGCTGCGACGAAACACTGAATTCAAAATAATAAATGCCGTTTTGCGTAAAATCAATTATAAAATCTTTCACACTCATTGTTTCGGACAATTTTTCAAACGCGCCCTTGATTTCACGGTATTTGCGGACATCTTTTTCTTTTTTTGAAAAAATCGCAGCGGCAATATGCAATTCTTCTTTGACCCCCTCTATCTCCCCCTGTTCCCCGATTTGTCGGGGAATAAGGGGAGAAAAAGTGGGGGTAGCAACCTTTCCAATCTCAAAAATCTTTATCTCATCAAAATTATTCTCGTTTAATTCAATATCTTTAAGGAGACTGGGCAATAAAGACGCGCGGAAATATTTTTCTTCCGGACTCATCGGGTTTTCTATTTCTAAATGCCCGTGATTTGTGCCGTAGTGCGAGGCTTTAGCCTCGCTTGAAGCGAACCTAAAGGTTCGCACTACATTTTCTCCGTAAAAAGATGAATTATAAACCTCGTCAAAGCCCATTTTGAGCATTTCTGCGCGGATGAATTTTATGTTTTCTAAAAGATTGTCTTTTCCCGGCGGATATAATTCGCCGTCCAAATAATTCTCCGGCAGTTTATTGTAGCCGTAAAGACGCGCCACTTCTTCAACAATGTCCGCCGGCAAATTCAAATCCAGACGATATGACGGCGGAGTCACTATTAAATTTTTGTTTATTTTTTTCACTACACAACCAAGAGATTTTAAGATTGAAATAGTTCTCTTCTCTGATATCTCTATGCCAATCAAGAACTTAATCTCCTCCACAGATATTTTAATAGTCCTTTTCGCTGACCGAACTTTGCCGACGCGGACGATCCCCCCCAAAACCTCTCCCCCGCATAATCCCGCAATTAAATCGGCGGCGCGATTAATCGCCATTTCGGTCAGCGCCGGGTCAAAACCGCGTTCAAAACGCACAGAACTGTCGGTGCGCGCGCCCAAACTTTTGGAAGTAAGCCGAACTGATTTTGGCTCAAAAATCGCCGATTCCAAAATAATATCTTTTGTCTTTTCGTCAACCGCCGCTTCCTCGCCGCCGATAATACCCGCGACGGCAATCGGTCTTTCCGCGTCCGCAATAACTAACATTGAATCGTCTAATTCACACACCTTCTCGTCGAGAGCCAAAATCTTTTCTCCCTTCTTTGCCTTCCGAACTATGATGTCAATTTTTGATTTTTGGTTTTTGGTTTTTAATTTTTGCATGCTGAAAGCATGCAATGGTTGTCCTAATTCAAAAAGGACAAAATTGGTGATGTCCACAACATTATTTATCGGCCTCAAACCAACCGATTCCAAGCGCTCTCTAAGCCATTGCGGCGACTTCGTGATTTTTACGCCTTTTATGATTCTGGCGCAATATTGCGGACATAATTTGCTGTCTTGAACTTTTACTTCCAAAAATTCTGAAGCCGCCGTTTTTGCCTCCCGAAATTTATTTTGGGGAAAACTAACTTTTTGATTGGTTAGAGCGCCGACTTCGCGCGCCAAACCCAAAATTGAAAGGCAATCCGAACGATTGGGTGTAACATTGAGATTTAAAACATCTTCTTGAACACCCTCTGCTTCAAAACTGGAAAACATCAAAACTTCTGCCAATTGTTTTGGTGATAAATTCACTTTGATGTAATCTTTGAGCCATTTTAGAGGAAGTAGCATAATAACATCATCCAAAAAATCCGAATGTATCCGAATACTCCAAATCTTAACGAATTCGGAGCATCCGGATAAATTTGTAGTTTAGGATGATTTAAAATTGACAATTAAACCTTAAATCCCCACTGTAAAAAAGACGTATATCGTTTATCCCGTAATAAAGCATGGCGAATCTGTCTATGCCAAGACCGAAAGCAAAACCGCTGTAATCTTTTGGATTCCATTTCGCCTTACCAAGCTTTGACATATTCTCTAAAACCTTGGGATGAATCATGCCGGCTCCCAAAATTTCCACCCAGCCCGATTGCTTGCAAGCCGAACATCCTTTCCCATTACAAATCAAACAATTCATATCCACCTCAATGCCGGGCTCAACAAACGGAAAATACGACGGCCTCACTCTTGCTTCAACTTTTTCGCCGAAAACGCGCTTAACAAAAATCTTTAAAGTCGAAACTAAGTTGGCCAAACTGACGCCTTTATCAATCACAAACCCTTCGCATTGGTAAAAATTCTTTTCATGCCCCGCGTCAGTGGCTTCGTGGCGAAAAACCCTGCCCGGAACAATAATCCTTACCGGCGGCTTTCTTGTCTTCATCGCCCTCAACTGCACCGGCGAAGTATGAGTTCTTAACAATAATTTTGATTTCTGACCCCCTTTATCTCCCCCTATTCCCCAACTTGTCGGGGAATAGGGGGAGTAAGTTGGGGTTGTTTCGGATTTCGGATTTTCGGAGCGAAGCGGAGATCCCGAGTTCATCTCGGGACGGATTTCTGATTTTATGTAGTATGTATCCCACATATCTCTTGCCGGATGCTCCTTGGGGATATTTAATAAATCAAAATTATATTCGTCGCTTTCAATTTCCGGACCGTCAACCACTTCAAAACCCATTGAAACAAAAACATCTTCCACTTTTTCCAAAAATTGGGTGAGCGGGTGTTTGTGGCTGATTTTTGGCAAAAGTCCCGGCAAACTGAAATCAAAATCAACCGCCGTTTTTGCCAACGTCTTTCTTTTCGTCTCAATCATTTCTTCCAATTCTTTTTTTAACGCGTTCGCCTCCGGACCTATTTGCCTTTTCTCTTCGTCGCTTAAAGTGGAAAGCGAACGCAAAATTTCATTCAATTTGCTTTTGCGCCCCAGATATTTAATTTCAAAATTCTGGAGCGCTTCCGCGTTTTTAGTCGTCTTTATTTCCGCTAGGGCAGATTCTTTTATTTTACTTAATTTATCTAACATAGAATAATGCAAATTAAATGCTAATTCACCTTCCACCATTTCCAACAGACCACCTCTAATATTGCCTGAGCCTGTCCAAGGCGCATTTAAACCCTTCGACTCCGCCCCGATGGATATCGGGGCTTCGCTCAGGGAGTAAACAAAGGTGCTTTGAAAGAATTGGTGGGAGGGTAAATGCGACTCTTATGCGGATAACACGAATAAAATATTGGCATTATTGGCATATTATCCGCATACATTCGCATAGTATCTGCATTGTATTTATTGCACCAAAGTTTTTATTTTGTCAATAAAATTTCCTCCAAATCTTAAAAAGTCATGGTACGTTACCGCCGCGATTAAAAACATCAGCAGGGCGAAACCGAGATTGTGGACGAGATTTTCCACTCTTTGCGGCACGGGCCTGCGCCTTATCCATTCCAAAACCAAAAAGAACAACCTGCCGCCGTCAAGCGCCGGAAACGGGAAAATATTGACCAGCGCCAAATTCACCGACAAAAGCGCGGTAAATTGCAAAAGATAAACAAACCCCAACCGCGCCACCCTGCCCGTTAAAACGGCGATGCCCACGGGTCCGGTTACGTCAATCGCGACTTTTTCGCCAATAATCAAATTATGGATTATGCCGTAAAAAGCGCGCGCAATTTCTTTGATATAAAAACCCGTTTCCAAAAAACCGTGCCAAAGAGCCAAGTGCGGCGCATACGAAACTTTGCCTATCTCAACATAGCCGATGCCCACTCCCGGCTGGCCGATCGCTTGAAGCGCCGCCGGTGTGATTTCTTTTAAGAGCATCTCGCCGTTGCGGTTTATTTCAAAAACAACAGGAATGTTCAATTTTTCTTTCAGATAATTGCGTAACTCCAAACTGGAAATCATTTCTTTGCCGTCAACTTTTATGATTTTATCGCCGAGTTTAAGACCAGCCGCAAAAGCCGGACTGTCTTTTAAAATCTCAACGAGTTCGAGGCGCTTGTCGCTTATTTTGGCGTATTTGTCCAAATCGGCGTCGTCCAACACCCTCGGCAGACCGATGTAAAAACCAATGCTTAAAATCACGACCGCGGCAACAACATTCATTAAAACGCCGGCGGAAATAATCGCCCCCCTCTGCCAAATCGGCTTGCCGGCGAAACTGTCCGCATCGCCCATTGATTCACCCGCTTCGCCCTTGATTTTCACAAAACCGCCCAAAGGCACCCAGTTGAGCGAATAAATCGTCCCGCCTTCGCCTTCACTCAATTCTTCTGCTGGTTTCTTCCCCCAAATAATCCGCCAAACGCCGCGCTTCCACCAAAGCCAGCCTTTATATTTTTTTTGAATGCCCACTGCCCTCGGCGGAAAGCCAAGGCCGAATTCCTCCGCTTTTACCCCCATTTTTCTGGCAACAATAAAATGCCCAAACTCGTGGACAAAAACGAGCAAGCCGAGAATGAGAACGAATATAACTAAGGTTATCATATACATAAATATAACAAATTACATCAATTTAGACAATAATAAAAAAGAGGTTGGATTCTCAAGAATCCAACCTCTAAAATTTATTCGCGCGAATCGGCTTTTACAATCAAAAGACGTCCACGCAGCCGGTTGGGGTGCAAACGAGGTCGCCCGGACAACGGCTGTTCATCGGCGCGTTTACGCAGGCGTGAGAGTTTAAGACGCACATATCGCGGGTGCAACCAATTCCATCGTCGCATTCGGCATCGGAGTAGCATCTATTATCGTAATAGTCGTCATCGCGAACGCATCCGAATGTCGTGCACTTCCAGCCGGGAAAACAGAATTCGTTGCGCAGTTCGGAAAAACAGCGGCCATTGCGGCACTCGCCCACAACGCAATCAAAACTTAGGCAATCGTCGTTTGTCTCGCAATCCGGCTCCGACGAATCCGGATATTCAAGCGCGCAGCCGACAAGGATTTTGCAAAAGTACCCTTCGGGGCACTTGTCGTCATCCGTCTCGTAAACGCACTCGCCCTCCGCGCAAGCCCACGCGTAACAATCGGGGTAACTCGCGCCGCAATCACTTGCCTGGACGCATTCCGGCTCGCTTGCCACGCCGAAGCCATCAGGCGAAGGCTGGGGCTCGGGCTCCGTCCCCTCGCAGCCGGCTAACGCAACAAAAGAACAGAAGAACAGAAGAACCGAAAAACATTTTATTTTTTTCATCTTTTTCCTCCTTTTAATCAGTATTATCAGTGATAAAAAATCAGCAGGCTTTCTTTTTCTTGCCGCATTCAGAACAAAACCATGAACTAAACAACGATTTCATTGGTTTGCCATGAACGGAACACAGAGGTCCTTGTTCGCTAGAACTCGGCTTGCTGAAAAATTCCATCATTTCTTCTTTGTTGGTAAGTTTTGACTCTGTTGGAACGGAAGTGCTTGGGTCTGCTGTGGTCTGGACGCCGGGCGGATTTTTACTGAAATATTGCTCATAAAACTGAAAGAATTTGCCGCATGGTTCGGGAGGTTCAGAGATCTCCACATCCCACATATCGATGCCATTGCTCATCAGTGTCTGCGCGCACATCTTCCCGCGCCCAATGATTTTTCCATTGGCATCCTCACTCTATTTAACCACGTGATACTTGCCCACGTGATACCTGCCGCTTAAACGCTTCTTTAGCAAAAAATACACCTCATCTCCTTTTTTGAATTTCGGGTCTGGCATTTCTTTTCTCCTTTTATTTTGAGTTATGGAGTTATACAGTTATAAGTTATAAGGTTATTAAGGAACGACTACACTGATTCAAAATTGTGGCCGCAACCTTTAGGTTGCGTAAAATAAGCGAATGTTTAGAATTTCCGATACGTGAACAAAATTAAGGCAAAATTGCTGAGCCCGTTGCGAACAAGCGAAGCGACTTCTGCTTCAGGGCCTTAACATTCCACTTTATCACAAAATACAATGCTTGTCAAGACCAGCGCGCCCAAAATCAATCCTTGCCACAGCGACCAAAGATAGTGGTCAAAAAAGGAGAGAATAAACAATGATAAAATGATTGCGAATTTATACCGCGAAGCGGCACGAATGCTCTTGAATAAAAATATCAGAAAAACAATAAATGCCAAAAATCCGAAAATGCCGAGTTCTGCCAAAATCAGGAGCCAAACATTATGAACCGGCTGGAGGGCGTAAGGCGAGAGTTCGGGAAATTTTTGCGCCAAGGCATATGTGTGCGCGCCGGGGCCCACGCCGAACAAAATCCCTCTCAATCCCCCTTTCCCAAAGGGGGAGGATAAGGGGGATTTAAAAATAATTTCTTTGGCTTCGCCAAACCCCGCCACTCTCTCAGAAATTGATTTGTTTTCTAAATATGACGCCGTATCCATTCGCGAAAAAATCAAATCAGAATGGGAATAACCGAGGATTAAAGCGAGAACCAAAAGCGCGGAAAATAAAATCAAAATTCCGCGGAACTGTTTGTTCGGTTTCGGGAATCCCAAGGATTCCCGAAACCGAACAAACAAAATAATTAAACTAAGCCCAAGCGCCAGCCATGCCGCGCGCGAAAAAGTTAAAAACAAAACATAAAAATTCAAAAAGAAAAGAAAATATAACAATAGGAGCATTATTTGACGACTGCGCTGTAATGCTTCTCTTTTTATGTTTGAAGTCAAAAACAACAACAGCCAAAAATTAACTGCCAAATAAGCGGCGAGAATGTTGGGGTGCGGCAGAGTGCCGTAGGCGCGCAGGAACCTTCCGATAGAAATCCCGATTACCGAAGTTCCCAAAACTTGAGGCAAATGTTCCGCGATGCCAAACCACTTATTCGCCGGCGAGAATTGAAAGCCGAACTGGAACACGCCCAAGAGCAAAGACGGAATCAAACTTAAAGAAAAAACAATGGCGGTTGTTTTAAAAGTTGGACGCAGAATAATGGCACTTAAAAATAACAAAGAAACTTCAATTAAACGAAAAAACCAAAAAATGGAAAAACCGAAAAACTCTGAATTTAATGCGGGAATTAAAGCCAAAATCAAAAATGCTGCCAATGCGATAAGAACTTTTTTAAATTCCAAAATTCTGCCTTTAATCGTCTGCCAATCAAAAATGGTTAATAAAAAAACAAAGAAACAAAAAAACAGAAGAACTATTTCGCTTGCGAAAATGCTTATTGTTCCCCATTCCACAAAAACTCCGTCAACCAGCCGCGGCTTGATAATTAAACGAGCGCCCAATGGCAATGTCAAGAGAAACAAATACCAAAAAAGATAAGATAGTTTATATAATTTTTCCACTACGGCCTGTTTCATAAAATCAATTTCCGATTCCCAATTACCAATTTTCAACAAAAACCCAAATGCCCAATGTCCAAATTTGGAATTTAAACATTGGAAATTTTATTGGGAATTGGAAATTGGATATTGGTAATTTGAAATTTTATTTTGAAATTCTTCAAAATACAATTTTCTCCTATCATTCGTATGCAGTTTCAAAACCCCGTCCCGAATCACAACATCATTACTCTTATTCACCCCCCCACCAATTCTGTTGAGAGACATTTGGTTTTTTGATGCCGTGAGCCGCAAGGCGGCTTCGCCTTCCGCAGAATCGATTTTTGACTTTGCCTCGATGGAATTGGTGGGGAGATTCATCGTCTCTCTTATTTTTGGCGACAGGAATCTGAATCTTAACAAATTTTCCAATGCGTCGCCTAACAATGATGGAAATCGTTGTTCGATTTCGTAAACCCGGCGCGGTTTATAATTTCTAACGGGGTTTGTTAAAAACAAACGACGATTCGGCAAAGATTGTTCCGTCCACGCGTTTTCTTCGTAAAATTTTTTCCAAAGCGAATCAGCGCCGAAAATCGGCGTCATCTGGTTAATCCAGTAAACAAAATGAATGTCGTCTTCCGGCGGAGTGATAGCCGACAAATCTTTTAAGTTTAAATGCTCTTCGTCAATGAAAAAACTCGGGCAAACGGCGTTGAATTTCGCCTCGCCGGGACGGAGACGAAAAATTTTCAAAAATAAAATAACCAAAAAACGGGTTGTCCAAACGCGATTTTTTTTGGTTATAATAAATAAATCTATATCCCCTTCTTCGGGCGAATTGCCGTAACCCAGGTCGTTGCAAACCGCGATTCCCAAAATATCGGGCAATTTTTGTAGAAACCATGCGACTTTTTTCGCCCTTTTGAATTTTTTTTCGGCAAAACGATACCGTCTTAATCTTTCGTTGACGATATTTTCTCTATCTTTACCCTCCCAAGTTTTGGCTTGCCCGCCCAAATTTCTTTGAAATTTACGGCGGGTGAACAAAATTTAGGAGGGTAAAAAAAAGAAACCGTCGGAAGATGACAGTTTTTCTTTCAAAAATTCGCTGTTTCCCAGAGCGGAAACAACATTTTCCAATGTCGCTTTCTCTTTATACAGCCATTTGCAAATTTCATTGGCGCGCAACGGATAATCAAAAATGTCAAAATAAACAACTGTTTCCAATATACGTCTTTCTAAGGAAGTCATACATCGATGCTAATATACTAATGAAATACCAATTATACGAATATTGGTATCATTGGTATGAATTCGTATATTGGCATCGGGGATTATCTAATTTGAAACCAATATCTCTCTTATCTTAATTGCTGGTTTTTTTATCTCCGTGCCTCTTACGACCATTTTATCCTCGTCAATTGAAACAATCATTGATGGATAAATTAAAACATCTTTTTTCAAAAAACCGAAAATTCCTTTTGGTTTGACATGATAAATTTTAACCTGCCCGTTTTCGTCGCGCTCCAAACTCGCGACCGTCCCAATGCGGTCTCCCATATCCGTGAAAACCGGCAACCCTACGAGTTTCATAAAAATTATGCAAATCTACAAATCTTATGCCAATTTTCAAATTGCGAATTTGCAATTTGC
>DYHP01000027.1 GCA_020724105.1 Candidatus Methylomirabilis sp.
TGTCGTCCCGACTTTGTGTCGGGATGGGCTCATTTTAGCCCTTCGACTGCGCTCAGGGACTAAAATGAGCCAACTTTTTAAGTTCAAAATAAGGGGCGCAACTTAATACCAGTTCAATGTAAAAAAACCTTCCTCTTAAATGACATCTTAAATGACATCCTCCCCGCCCCGACTCGTCGGGGCGGGGATTAGTTTCCATTATTTTCATTAATTAAATCTCAAATTAAATCTCAAATTAAATCTAATCTAAAAAACCGACCTAATTTACGCTGGAGCGTAAATTAGGTCGGGTGGCAATTTCCAGTTTCTAAATTTCCAGTTTCCAATTCAAGTTTCCAAAATTTCCCAATTTTCTACAACTTTTTCTAAAACTTTTTCCGCCTTCAATGTTCTCCCCCTTTCTCGCTCGCCAAACCAATCTCTTGACTGAATTAAACCAAACCGAAAAATTTCCGTACCTTATAATCCCTGTCCAAATGTTTCACAACCAAATAATGGACAAAATGAAAAATGAAATTTGTCTTCCTATTCTTGTAAAAATTTTGAAAATTGGTAATTGGAAATTGGAAAATCCCCAACTAAAAGTTGGGGGTTATCTCCCCGTTGCCGTAAAAGGCCGGTAGGATTCTTTGGCGCCTTTTCTTTTTTTCTTCGGCAACTTTACCGGCTTGCCGTCGATGTCAATCAAAACACCGGCTTGGCCAGTTAAATTCTGGATTGATTTCTTAGAAAATTCCGTGACGTCTTTGTATTCCTTAATTTTTTTAACCATAAATTACTACGGAATTACGAAAATATCGAAATGACGAAATTTTTAGCGCATCCTTACGGATGCTATTCCATTTTTGGACTGACACCCCCGTAAGGGTGTTTTCTGTAATTTCGCGGTTTTCATACTTCCGTAGTCCCTATTTCACCAAATTCGGCGGCGTCTCGCCTTTGAGAGCCGCAGTAATATTGCGCGCCGCGCAAACCGCCATGGCGCTGCGCGTTTCAATGGTTGCCGAGGCGGTGTGAGGTGTCAAAACAACACTTTCCATTTTTCTTAATTCCAATTTATCGGAGAGGTCGCAGTCAATTGACGGTTCGCACTCAAAAACATCCAAGGCCGCGCCAGCGATTTTTTTGGCTTTAAGGGCTTTGAGCAGGGCTTTCTCGCGCACAATCGGCCCGCGAGCAGTGTTGATTAAATAGGCCGTTTTTTTCATCATTGCCAATTGTTTATCATTGATTAAATATTTTGTTGAAGGCAAAAGCGGCACGTGAAGCGTGACAAAATCCGAAATTTCCAAAAGTTCCGGCAATTCAACGAATTTTGCGCCGTATTCTTTTTCAAACGCCTCGTCGCGTTTAACGTCGTAATACAAAACTTTCATCTTAAAACTTCCAGTCGCCATTTGCGCCATCCGCTTGCCGATTGCCCCGAGCCCGACAATGCCCAAAACTTTGTTATAAACATCCGTCCCCAGCAATAAAGTCGGCGACCAACCTTGGAATTTTTTAGCGCGGGTGAATTTGTCGGCTTCAACAATTTTTTTCGCCAAAGCCATCAAAAGCGCGAAAGTGTGTTCTGCCACGGATTCCGACATTTCCGGCACCGGCGTATTTGTTACCGTTATACCGCGCTTTTTCGCCGCCTCAACATCAATATTATTAAAACCCACGGCGTAATTGGCGATAATTTTTAATTGCTTGCCAAGGCCGTCCATAATCTCGCCGTCAATTGAGTCGGTTAAAAGGGAAAGAAGGGCGTGGCAACCCTTGCCCATTTTAATGATTTCCTGTTTGGCCAAAACCCTGTCGCGCGGGCTGATTTTAATCTGAAAATCTTTTTGCTCTTTTAAGAGATTAATTCCCGCTTCGGGAATTTTCCGGGTAATAAATATCTTAAACATATTTCATAGAAGCCACGGGGCGCCATCACAACGCCATTTTACGCCAAATTTTGGCGTTTGTTGGCGTAGTTATGGCGTTTTTTATTTGGCTTCTACTAATATTGTACACCCTCTTGACAACTTGGTCAAAGTATGTTATAATAACCCATTAGCTCTTTTAATAATGAATTTGCGGTTGATTGAGCGAAAAATGACACTGGTCTGACGTCCCGACCTGTCGGGACTTCGGGATTTCGCCCGACAGACCGAAAAAAATCCAAAAAAAGCCCGCCTTCGTTCCGATAAAATCGGAACTTCGGCGTGGCAGGGAGGAAATCATGACCGAAAGCCAGGAAAACACCATCAAAATGCTCGTTTCTCTTATCTCCGTCTTCGTTTCCGCAGTTGCCATCTTAGTTTTCATTTTTGTGGCCGCCATGACCGCAAGCTGCGCCGCGCCGAAGTCGGCAAGTGAGGCGCAGAGCCAGCTCATCTTTGGCGTAAGCCGAACCTGCAACGACGGCGTCTCGGAGATAACCTATCACAAGGACATCTTCGAGGTCTGCTCAACCGATGCGGGGACGTTCACTGTCCACGACGTCGGCTGCGACGGCGCAAACCTCGAGGTCTGCGACAACGAAATGAATTACATCGTCGTCGGCGGCAAGGCCAAGACCTTCAGCCGAAACTGCGTCGTCCTCGCCGAGGCAGAAAAGCAAGCCATCAAAGCCCACCAAAAATGCCTCTCTGAAGTCCTGAAGTGACCCGCCATCTTCTTCTCCACCATTCGTTATAACCCAATAAAAACGGCGCGACCCATAAGTCGCGCCTCATTTTTATTTCGTAATTTCGCGGATTTCGTAGTTCCGTAGTCCTATTTTCTTCTCATTGCCTTCTTAACCGCCGCGATGATGTGTTTCGCTTTCATTCCGTATTTTTCCAACAATTCGTCGGGCTGGCCCGATTCGCCGAAAGTGTCCTGCGTGCCGAGCATTTCCACAGGAACGGGACAATTTTTTGCCAAAACCTCGCAAACAGCCGACCCCATTCCACCCATCACCTGATGTTCTTCAACCGTGACCACCACGCCGGTTTTTCCGACTGATTTGCAGATTGTTTTTGCATCCATCGGCTTAATAGTGTGATTATTTATAACCTCGGCGTCAATGCCTTGTTTTTTTAATTCGTTTGCTGCCGCAAGCGCTTCGTAAATCAATGGTCCGCAGGCAATAATAGACACGTCCTTGCCCTCTTTGAAAATTTCCGCCTGCCCGATTTTAAAAGGCGTTTTTTGGCTTGTCATGACCGGCGTTTTTTCACGGGCAAATCTCAAATAAACCGGCCCTTTATGCTGTGAGGCGGCGACTGTGGCCTTGTATGTTTCCAAAGAATCGCAGGGGGCGAGAACCACCATTCCGGGCAAACATCTCATAATCGCCATATCTTCCAGCGCCTGATGGGACATACCGTCGGGCCCGACCGAAATGCCGGCGTGCGCTCCGCCGATTTTGACATTGGCGCCGTTTTGACAAACATTAACACGGACTTGCGACCAATTTATGCCCGGAGAAAATACGGCATAATTTGAAACAAATGGAATCTTGCCCGACAAAGCCAATCCTGACGCCACAGCCATCATATTCTGCTCGGCAATGCCGCATTCAATAAATCTTTGGAGAAACTTGTCTTTGAAATAATTGCATTTGGTTGAATCGGTCAGGTCGGCGCAAAGAACAAAAACATTCGGGTCTTTTTCGCCAAGATTTAAAAGCGCCTTGCCCCAGCCCTCGCGCGTCGCTTCCATATCCACATTTTTATTAAAGATTTTTTTTGATAGAAACAATTTTTGGTTTAACATATTAAAATTAAACTTTTGGAAATTGGCTGTATGGAAAATGGAAATTGGTAATAGAAAATAGAAAATGGAAAATGGCAAAGCTAACTATCTAATTTCCAATTTCCATTACTATTTTCTAATTTCTATACAACTAATTTCTGTTTAAAATTCTGGATTTTTATTCGCTTTCTGGCATGATTCTCCCTCCCAAACTTCTTAACTGCCTTAATGCTTTCTCCGCCTGTTCTTGGTTCGGCGGGTTGCCGTGCCACTTAAATTCGTATTCCATAAAATCAACGCCCTTGCCTGGAATGGTGTTTGCAATAATCATCACCGGTTTCTGATAAATCGCTTTGGCTTCCTCGCACGCCTCAATTACCTGTCTAATATTGTGACCATCAATCTCAATAACCTGCCAGCCGAACACTTCGTATTTTGTTTTTAACGGCTCTTTGGGCATTACATTTTCGGTATAGCCGTCAATTTGGATATTGTTTCGATCCATTATAAAAGTCAGGTTATCAAGTTTGTATTTTCCGGCCATGGCCGCCGCTTCCCAAGTCATTCCCTCATCCTGTTCGCCATCGCCAACCAAACAATAAACTTGGTATTTTTTATTGTCTGCCTTTGCGGCAATGGCCATGCCCACGGCCATTCCGGCGCAGTGCGCCACAGGACCAGAACTATTCTCAACCCCAGGCACACATTTTCTATGCGGATGCCCCTGAAGACAGCTGCCTAGTTTTCTTAAAGTTTTTAGTTTGGCCACAGGGAAATAACCAGCGCGCGCAAGTGTGGCGTAAAGAACAGGACATATGTGTCCGTTGGAAAGAAGCAATCTGTCGCGTTCCGGCCATTCGGGCCTTTTTGGGTTGTGTTTTAAAACACCCCCAAAATACAAAGCGGTAAAAACGTCGGCCATGCCCAAAGACCCAGCTGAATGCCCGCTGCCAGCGGCCAAAAGCATTTTAATGATGTCTTGCCTAATTTGGCAGGAAATTTTATAAAGTTTTTGGATTTGTCTGTCAGTTAAGCAGGTCATATTGATTTAGAAATTGGTGCACTTCGTGCACGAAATTCGGTCGCTAACACTCCCTGAAATTTGAAATTAGTCCCCGCCGAAGGCGGGAACGGAACCCGCGAGCGTAAGCGAGCAAATTTCTTATTTCGTCTCCCTTCGGGAGACAATTTTCACGAGCGAAGCGAGTAAATTTCTATTTATTAAAAATAATTTTTACTCTCCTTAATTCTTTCTTTCTTGGTCGGCTTTCTAACAGTCCGTTTTTCGCGCCCATTTTTTGAATAACGCCGTCGGAGTTTAAAATTGCCAAACGCAAGGCGTAATCAATGTTGTTTTCCCCCGACGCTCCGGTTCGGGGTCCGCTCCGACAGGAGTCGCGAGTCCTCGGACCTTGGGCGGAAATAATCAATCCCGCGACAAAACCGCTGCCAAAAGCGTCGCCCGCGCCGGTGGTATTTATCGGCTTTGTCCCCAAACTTCTGACGAAATAGGTTTTAGTTTCTGGATTTTGAATTTTAACCCCCTCCCCGCCCAAGACGGGTCCGCCTCGGGCGGATAACTCCCCCTGTTCCCCGACTTGTCGGGGAATAGGGGGAGAATGTGGGGGTTGGTTTCGGATTTCGGATTTTTGAATCGCATATGCTCCTGCCGCCCCGTCTGTAATAATAAGAATGTTTTTGATTATAGGAGATAACTTTTTGATTATTCCTTCCAAATCTTCGTGGGGCAGACCCGCGAGTTCCGTCGCTTCCTCGCGGTTAAGATTGAAAACCGCTGTTTGTTTTATAAATTTTCCAAGTTTTTTAAATCCCAAATCCAATTCGCCTTTGCCCGGATTCCAGGCGATTTGAATTTTTTTGCGCGCCGCAAAATCAAAAACTTTTTTAAGAAATTTGATGTCCCCCCCCAAAGAAGTGATATAAAACCATTTGGTTTTCATCTTATTCTGCGGAGCGTCTTCCCAATTGATAAAATTTGAGGCGCCGCGATAAATCAAAACCGAACGCTGGCCCGAACCGGTTAAAAGCAGGGTGGAGTAAGAAGTAAAACGTTTGTGGTCTTTTTGGACAAGCGAGGTGTCAACTTTCGCTTTTTTGAGAATTTTTATAATTTCATTGCCCGCTTCGTCGTAGCCGACGCGCGAAAGAACTCCGACTTTTAATTTCAAATTGCCGAAAGTGACAGCGGCATTTGTCGCCCCGCCGCCTGTATCCAAAAAAATCTCGCTCGCCTCGTTTTTACTGCCCAGCGCCAAACATTCGCCGATGCCCGTGGCGAATTTTTTTGATTTTACCAAATCAAAAGCGGGGGATTTAAGATATACGTCCCTCGTGGCAGAACCGATGGTAATAATGTCGTACATAATTACAATTTCTCCCCGCTGCCGCACAGTTTTATTTTTTCGGCAATCACTTTTTCCATTATTTCCTTGGCGGCTCCCAAAATTTGCCGCGGGTCAAAAACTTTTTTGTCGCGTTTTAATTTACAGCGCACGCCGGCAGTAAAAGCCAAACGCAAATCAGTGTCAATGTTTATTTTGCAAATTCCGGAATTTATCGCTTTTTTGATTTCCGAATCGGAATTGCCTTTGGCGCAGCCGATTTCCCCGCCGCATTGCCGTATCATCTTTACAAGATATGACGAAACGCCAGAGGCGCCATGTAAAACTAAAGGAACTTGCACTGATTTGCTTATTTCTTTAAGCCGTTTCAAATCCAATTTTGGCGTTCCTTTAAATTTGTAAGCGCCGTGCGAAGTGCCGATAGCCACGGCCAAAGCGTCGCAGTCGGTTTTTTTGACAAATTCCGCCGCTTGCTTGGGATTTGTCAAAATCGCCTCTTTTTCCGAGACGGAGACCAAATCTTCAACGCCCTTAATCGCTCCGAGTTCCGCCTCCACTGAAATTCCTTTTTTATGCGCCCAGCCGACAACTTTTTTGGTTAATTTTAAATTTTCCGCGTACGGTAAAGCCGAGCCGTCGAACATCACCGAAGTGTAGCCCGCGGAAAGCGCCTTTTTAATAATTTTCAAATCTTTTCCGTGGTCTAAATGAAAAACGATTTTTAAATCTTTTTTGGCGGCGGTTTTCACCATATTTGCCAAATTTTCCATTCCGGCGTATTTAATGGCGCCTTCGGAGGTCTGGACTATTACCGGCGATTTTAATTTTTTTGCGACTTCAACAATCGCCTGCAAAAATTCTAAATCATTGATGTTAAAAGCAGGGACAGCATACTTGCCTTTCCTTGCTTTTGTTAGGACTGATTTGAGAGAAACCAGCATAAAAAATTAATAAACCTAAATTACTCATCTTGATTAAACTCGAAATTAGAATATTTGGATTTGAATTTTTTATATTTCTCGTGGTTTTATTTTGGAGTATCGTCTAAGCCACTTGGTCATCTCATTTTTATGTAAAAGTCCTGCTTGCGGACCGACTTTGGTGATGACTGAAGCCGAATTGGCAGCGCCCCATCTTAAGGCGTTGGGCGCGGTTTCGCCGCAGACCAAAGCCGCCATAAAACCGGTGGAATAAGCGTCGCCCGCGCCAGTCATTTCCACGACTTTTATCGGGAAAACCCCCATTGACCAATGATTTTTGCCGTCATGGGCGTATGAACCGCGGGGGCCGTCGGTAACCACGACCACTTTCGGGCCTTGGGCGTAAAGTTCGGCAAGCAACGGCTTGATGCCCGCATGCCTGCCCACCAATCCTTCTGCCTCTTCCTTGTTTAAAAACAAAACTTCGGTTGATTTCAAGAGTGACTTCATGCTTTCCAGGCCCCGCCGCAACTGATGGCTGCCCGGGTTGTAGCCGAGTTTTGTGCCGTTTTTTTGCGCGAAATTCAAAATCTGGCGGTTTAATTTTAAATGATTTTTACCGACCGAAGTGTAGTAAATCCATCGTGTCTGTTCCAATTTCGGCAATGAATATTCGCGCAAAAGATGATAAACGAGAATTGTCCTTTCCGCTTTGTAATTTAAAACCACGGAGTAATTTGACGGTCTGCCTTTGTCAACTTTCAAATATTTAAGCGATACGCCTTCTGCTTTCATTTTTTTGATGATTTTTTGGCCGGTCTCGTCGTCGCCGACAATTGAATAAAAAGCCGACTTTAGCCCGAGGCGCGCCGAACCGACGGCGTTGTTTGCCGCGTTGCCGGCGATTTGCTGGTCCAAACTTATAATCGGAATTTTGTCGGCATAACTTAGGCACAACAAACATTTTGACCTGTCGGCCGTGCACATCACCGACGCCTCGTTCACTTTCACGAACGTATCAAGCGTCGCATCGCCGATTGAGATGATGTCATACATAATTTATAGAGGCCATTTTACGCCATAATTACGCCAATTTACGCCAAAAAACCTGGCGTATTATGGTGTTGTGATGGCGTCTGATGGCTTCTATTCTAACTTTCCGTGTCTTGCGATTTCCTCCGCCAAAAGACCGGCTGTTTCCTCTGCCGAATCCCTGATTTTCTTGAAAAGTTTTTCGCACTCGCCGCATTCTTTGGCGTCATTCAAGTAGTGCTTATCAATGCGCCATTGAATATCGGAAATGCTGTGGAGAAGATTGACAAGGTCGTAATGCAAATTCTTCATACATTGGGTAGAAGTGGAAAACGCGAATAGTAACGCGGAAAAACGCGGAAAAATCAGCGTCTCTGCGTAATTATCTGCGTTATTCTGCTTCTAATAAATTAAATTGCTCTATTGTCTCTTTAATATCTTTGCTCTCAAAAATCGCGCTAGCCGCCACTAAATAATCCGCGCCGGCGGATAAAATTTCTTTCGCGTTTTTTAAATTTACCCCGCCGTCAACTCCGATTTCAATCCGCGGCTCCAATCTTTTGATTTGTTTGATTTTCTCCAAAGCGGTTTTCTGGAATTCTTGGCCGCTCCAACCCGGATTTACACCCATTACCAAAACCGAATCAATAAATTTTAAATACGGCTCAATTGATTCGACTCCTGTTCCCGGATTTATCGCTATGCCGATTTTACATTTTTTTTTGAATCTTTTATTATTATTTTTAATCAAATCTATAATTGTCTGCGGCTTTTTTGTTGCTTCAAAGTGGAAAAAAATTCTTTCTGCGCCGTGTTTAACGAAAATTTTTATTAAAATTTCCGGTCGCAAGACCATTAAATGAACTTCATAATCGATTTTTAAATTTAAATTTCGCCATGTCCGAATAATATCAACCATCGTGCCCCAGGTTTTATTCGGCACGAAAATGCCGTCCATTATGTCAAACTGAACCCGCTTTACATAAGGAGCGACGGCTTTTGTCTTTTCAATAAATTCTTCTCTGTTTTTTGCAAGAATGGCGGGAACAAGTTCCATAATTAAACTATTGACTGTTAATCCTTGGCTATTGACAATGTGGTAATCAAGGATCAAGGATTAAAACATCGTCTCCATCCTTTGAATCTTCTCAACTCTTCTCACATGTCTCTTTTCCTTACTGAATAGTGTCTTTAAAAACGTATCTATTATTTTCTTCGCTTTATCAAATGAAATCTCCCAACCCGACAGGCATAAAACATTCGCGTCATTGTGCTCGCGCGTTATTTTCGCTTCGCGGGGATTTGAAATGGCAACGGCGCGCACGCCTTTTACCTTATTCGCCGCAATGCAAACGCCTTGCCCCGAACCGCAAAATAATATTCCGAAATCGCCATTTAACGCAACTTGCAACCCCGAACCAGAACTTGCTTCGTTCGTTCGGTACGAGGCAGGCGCGACTTTTAACGCCACTCTACGGGCATAATCGGGGTAATCATCGTCTTTAATAAACTTCTTCGCGCCTAAATCAAAAATCTTGTATCCTGAATCTTTAAGATATTTCTTAATCTGCTCTTTTAATTTGAACCCGGCGTGGTCGGCGCCTAAATACACTTCCATAGACAAAAGAACAAAGAAACACAAGAACAGAAGAATAAATTGTTTCTCAGTTTCTCTGTTTCTAAGTTTCTCGGTTATATATGTATTATACCACAATCGTAAAGTCAATAACAAAAACCCCGAACCAATGTATGATTCGGGGATGAGAATTGAAATTAATGATTTACGCTCATTTTTTCCCTCCTAATTCCCAAACCCTTTGGATGGTTTTTTTTGGTAAACCTCCTTAATGGCTCTGCACATTGCATCGTTGAAGAGGCGTCCCGATTTGGACAAAAGAAACTTTTTTCTAATGCTCTTCTGCGCTTCAACTTCGTAACAAGAAGTCACAGATTTCAAGGCCGCCAAGACCGCCAAATGAAAATTTTGCTCGGTTTTGCCGTCAAAATTCAATCTATCGGAAATATCTTTAACAATCTGATTCGCTTTAGTATAATGCTTATCAAGATTATAAACCAGCCAAATCGCCGCATCCATTAATTCTTCTGTTTTTAAATCCATTTCCGTTCTCCTCTTTTTATTAAAGTCCATCTTGTCTAAATCTTGGCAGAATGAGTTTAAACCGTTAACCTTTTGACTTTTTGATTTACAATACTGCCAGAGGACGGAAGGACCTGCGGGGCCAATGGTCGTCAACAGAGTGGTAGTGATAGACGCCGGCAATACCGCCGAAGTCAGAGTGGCCGCCATAGAAGCGGCTGCCGCGGCCTCTGAATCGTTCCTCATACCAAACCCAGGTATTGGTCCTAGCATCGTCTTTGCGGGGCAGGTGGATGTAAGTCTGAGGAATGAAATTGGCTTCAATAGCGCGTTCAAGGCGGAGTTGAGATGGAGCAAGGTTGAGTTTTACGGCAAAAACGGGTTTGATATGAGATTCCCATTCATCGCTAGAAACGCCAAAGCGAGAAGATTGTGGGTCGCTATCGCATCTGGCGATTTTGTCTTGTTCACGAAGGTCGGCGATAATTGAACCCAAGAAATCGTCGTCTGCCCACATCTGCCTACCTTTATTGTAATTTAGACAAGAATCGTCGCCTTCCGACATCTGGCCACCATTGTCTCGTATGTCGTATTTTGGTTTGAGGCGGATATCTATTAAAACAGTTATATCTTCAAGTTCAACGACGTAATCAAATATTGATTCGCCGTTGCGCCGGCGAAAAATCTTGCCTGCGGCGACGTTATTATAATATCGCGCTTGGAGATTTATCTTCCACCCCGGGTAGTTGTCTTCGGATATCATTCTAACTTTGGGAAGATAATGCGGCTCAAGGCCGAGTTTTGCTCATTGAGCGATTTTCTGCTTTCCGTATTTTTCAAGCGTCGCTTCGAAATCCGAAAGGTCGAACTCTTTACCGAAAAAACGAGGTGAAAGGCGCGTTCAGCGGTGATGATTTTTTCCATTATAACAAACTCCTTTTTTGTTTGATTATTAAGAATCTGTTTTTAAATATATTAACGCAAAAAAAATGCGATGTCAATTTTTTGTTACAAATTCAAAAACCTTGTCAAGATGGATAAAATTGGCTACAATTATAGAATAACAAGCCTGCAAAACTACGAATTGGGCTACGAATTACACAAAACTACGAAATAATCTTTTCGTAGGCTTCGTAGGTAGTTCGTAGGTTAGTAGGCGACGCGAAGCGTCTATGTTCCCACAAATAGAAAAAGAAATCCTGGAATTTTGGAGGGAGAATAAGATATTTGAAAAGTCCTTGGAGAAAACAAAAAAGGGCAAGAATTTTAGATTTTACGACGGCCCGCCTTTTGCCACGGGCTTGCCGCACTACGGCCACTTGCTTGCCGGCGCCATAAAAGACATTATCCCGCGCTACAAAACCATGCGCGGATTTTATGTTGAAAGGCGCTTCGGCTGGGATTGCCACGGCTTGCCGGTTGAATACGAAATGGAAAAAGAATTGGGCATTTCGGGCAAAAAAGACATTGAAGAAAAAATCGGCGTGGAAAAATTCAACGAGGCCTGCCAAGGCATTGTTTTGCGCTATGTGAAAGAATGGCGGGAAATCGTGGAGCGCACCGGCCGCTGGGTTGATATGATTTCCGATTACAAAACAATGGAAGCGCCGTTTATGGAATCAATTTGGTGGGTTTTTAAAACTCTTTACGAAAGGGGACTGATTTACGAGGGCTGTAAAATTGTGCCCTTCTGCCCCCGCTGTTCCACCCCGCTTTCCAATTTTGAGGCAAATATGCCCGGGGCGTATAAAGAAGTGAAAGACCCCGGCATCACAGTACGGCTGAAAATCCGAAATCTCGTCCCGACATCTGTCGGGATCTCCGCTTCGCCCCAAAAATCCGAAATCCGAAACAAACCCCCACTTACTCCCCCTATTCCCCGACAAGTCGGGGGACAGGGGGAGATAGAGGGGGTCAAAAAACAAAATCTAGAATC
>DYHP01000028.1:0-3601 GCA_020724105.1 Candidatus Methylomirabilis sp.
AGTATTTAAAATTTGAACACTTTTGGTGTTCAATCTGGGAGATTTATCAGTGTTACCCACCCCGTAGCGATGCATTGCATCTGCTATCGGGATCAGTGATTTAAAAAATCTGTGGTTTTAATCAAAAAACGACTTGATGATGCTTTTAAGTTTTGAGGTTACTCCCTCAACTTTGGTGAATTTTTTAAGCAAATAAGTGAATTGCGAGGATTCGTCGCCCGTTATTGCCGCCGCGCCCCACAAAACCAAGCCAATGGCCGTGGTGAAAGACAGGTCATTGATTTTGTCAGTAGTGCCGGAAATGCCTGTTGAGTATCCCAAAGACGCGGACAAGCGCATTTTCCGTTTGGCAACCTCAACAAGCCCCGGCATTTTGGCGCCGCCGCCGGTAAGCACGATGCCGCCGGGCAAAAGTCCGCTTCGGCCGATTTTCTTAAGTTCAGCATCAACTGTTTCTAAAATTTCCTCAACTCTTGCCTCAATGATTTCGGCAATGTATTTTCGCGGAACAATTTCATCGTCTACGGCGCCGCAATCCCTTAAATTTATTTCATCTTTTTTGTTCACCGATTTTGCGTTTGCCGTGCCGAAATCTATTTTCGCCTGCTCGGCGATGTCTATTGAGGTGCGCAAACCAATGGCGATGTCAGATGTTATGTGTTCGCTGCCCACGGGCAAAACCGCGGTGTGCAAAATGTCGCTTTCCTCAAAAACAACCATGCTTGTGGTTGAAGCGCCGATGTTGACCAGCACGCAGCCGACTTCTTTTTGTTTGGCGGAAAGCACGGCTTCGGCGGTCGCGAGAATTGAAAAAACCAAATCCTCAATTTCAAGACGAGTGCGGTAAACGCATTTGGTAAGATTGCGGATTTGAGAGGAAAGACCTTGGATGATTTCGGCGTCAACTTCAAGCCGAATGCCCATCATCCCGACGGGATCTTTGATTCCGCTTTGGCCATCAACCGCAAAACTTTTGGGAATAACATGCAGAATTTCGTAATTTGAAGGAGTAGCCACGGTGCGCGCCGCTTCAAGCGCCCTTTCCACGTCGCCCACCGTAATTTCGCTATCTGACCTTGCCACCCCCACGACGCCGTGTGTCGGATGCGAAATGATATGACTGCCCGAAATCCCCACCCAAACGCTTTCAAGCGGCATCCCCAAAACCCTTTCGGTGCGGTCAATACAATTGCTGATTGAAGAAACCACGTCGTCGATGCTGACGATGTTTCCGCGGTGCATTCCTTCGGACGGACAATAAACCGCGGCCAGGACATTGGTCTTTTTTTCTCCTTTTTCATTGAACGACAAAGCGCCGACGGCGATTCTCACCGCCGTCCCGCCGATATCAAGACCGATGATTAGTTCTTTGTCCTTCATAAATAGACTACGAAATTACGAAAATAAAACTATTCCGAATGTCCTAATTTTCTAATTTACTGGATTGCCTTGACTTGTTGGGGCAATGACATTCTAAGAAAACAAATTTTTTATATAAGGCAAAAAAATTATCAATCCTATTATAACCGAAAAAAGCGAGGCGAGTAAAACCGCAGCGGCCATCATGTCTTTTATCGCCTCAACGAAGATGTTGATTCTCGGGCGCATAGCATCAACAATCCGTTCCAAAATGCTGTTCAAAACTTCCAAAACCAAAACAAAAACCGAAATCATCACTAAAACTAAAAATTCGTAATGCTTGATTTTTAAGAGCAGCGCTAAAATGAAAACCAAGAGCGCCGCGACAATCTGAACGCGGAAATTTTGCTCCTCGCGCCAGACAATATAAAGACCGCTCAGGGCGTATTTGAAACTGCGGACAAATTGGCAAATGCTCATCATAACAACTTACTTTGAATTTTATCCATCTTTTTTCTATCTTTTTTCGTCTTATGCTCATATCCTGCTAAATGGAGCAAACCATGCGCAAACAGCCGTTCAATTACTTTTTGTAATGACTCTTGATATGATTTTGATTGCCTTTTCGCTTCGGGGTAAGAGATGATAATTTCTCCGCTGCTGAAATTGTAACCGCAACCTTTGAGGTTGCGTTGCAACGCAGGCTGAAAGCCTGTGGCTACGTCTTTTAACCAATTTTTACTTAACCCAAATGATAAAACATCGGTTGCTTTGTCACGAAATCTGTATTTTTTATTCAAGTCCCTTATTTCTTTATCGCCGACAAAAGCCAAGGAAATCTGACAATTTTTGAGTTTTAACAATCTGCAGGCCTTTTTTAAAATCTTTCTCAACTCCTTTTCGGAAATTTTATAGTTCTTTTTTAACTTATATATTTCTAAATTATTCATACCTTACCTTATGATTCGAAAACTGTTTAGCGTCATCTCAAAAGTCCGGTAAAAAGTCGCTCTCACTCTCGCGCCGATATTGTAAGATATTATATAAACTTCGCTGTTGGAAGAAAAATAAGCGTTGAGGAGGTCGGGGCTTTTAATGCCGTCCAAGTTGCTTTTAGTGACAAAGGTTTCCAATTTGCCCACAGGCACGCCCGGCGATTGCTCCAGATACCAATTGACAATCGGCAATTTTTGCGGATTTTCTTCAACCAAAATTTGAATAAACTCGCCGGTCGGCGACATAAAAATCGCTTCTCCCTCTTTTTCGTCAACCACTTGAACCGACCAAGGGCTCGGATAATAAATTTCGTAATTTTTCGCCGTATTTTTATAAATTTTGACCGAGCCGGTATCTAAGAGCCGCACCGGCGTTTTACCTTGGGGGTTGTAAAGATGGAAAACTTCATGGCCGTCTAAAAATCCGTCTTCGTCGGTGTCGGGTTTATTTTGGTCAGTGCTGTAAGTCAGTTCTTCGTCGTCAGTCAGGCCGTCGCCGTCCGAATCCAAAGCGCTTTGCCACATCGTCGGGATTTCCTCCGCGGGAATCTCCGAAACCTCGGGTGTGGTTGTCGCAGGCATTTCGCCTTCGCCCGGCTTCGGCGTAACAGGCGCAATCTTCACCGGAGGCGGCGTCACGACTTTCGGCCTTGCCGCCGGTTTTTTAAATATGTAAGGACTGAGGACAAAAAATGACGCTCCGCCGAGCAGTAAAACCGCGCTCGTAATTCCTAAAATAATGTAAAGCCGCTTTTTTCTTGCCAGCGGGGGTGCGACAGGAACTTTTACTTCTTTGATTACTTCCTTGATTATCACTTTCGGCGCTTCGGGAATTTTTACGTCCGGTTCCAAACCAAAAAATTTCTCCGGCATTACATATATCGGAACTTCTGCCTCTTTTGACTCGTTTGCTTTGATTGTGTCTTTTTTTCCTTCTACCATAGATTGAATATTAAATTCCAAGATACAAGATACAAGTTACAAACAAATCTCAATATAAAAATTCAAATCTCTTAAACATTATTTTGATTTCCCAATAATTACAGAAAATATCTTAATGAGTTCTTCGGATTCCTTTAGTAACGGCTCTATTCTTTTTTGAAAATCCGGATTCGCTTCAATAATTAACTGCAACCAAAATTTAGTTTCTTTTGCTTCCTTACGAACAATTCTTATTCTGAATACAAAATCCTTCTTCCCTAAAGCGTCATTTGCCTCCCGATAATTAGCCCCGACGCCGGGACCTG
>DYHP01000028.1:3701-11964 GCA_020724105.1 Candidatus Methylomirabilis sp.
TTTGTATCTTGGTTATTGGTTATTGGAATTTACTCTTGTGGCGCTGGGACTGTGAATAATTTTCCCGGTCCTTTGGGGTCGTAGCCATTTTTAACTTCAACACCATCGGGGTAAGTGTCAGCGTCAGTGTCGGGATTTAAGGGATCGGTTAGGTAGACCTTGACTTCTTCCCTGTCGGTTAAGCCGTCGTTGTCCGAATCAACGCTCGCGGGATTGGTGCCGAGCGCCGTTTCTTCGTCGTCAGTCAAACCGTCGCCATCAGTGTCAACCGGCGCGGCTGGAGCAATTTCAACGGCCGGCGTTTCGGGTATTTCAGGAACAACTTCCGGCTTCGACGGTGCCGTCGGAGCGGCCGCTTCAGGCGCTCCGACCTCGGTCGAAGCTTCGGGTTTGGCAGCGGGTCTTTTGCCAATGACATACGCGGCCATTATTCCTCCGGCAATCACCACTAAAACGCCGATTGCGATTAAAAATTTTTTCCAAAAAACTTTTGGCTCTTCCACTTCGGTCGGCGCCGCAATCTGCGGTTTTTCACCGCCGGCAAGCGGAAGAGGTGTAACTTGCGGCCCGCCTTCGCCCAAAGGCTTCGGCGAGGTAGGCACTCCTGACGGCGGAGTCGTCGCGATTGGTAGATTAGGCGGTGGGACAACACCCTTGTCCACGCCTGACAAAATATCTTCCGGTTCTTTTTTGATATCTTCAAACATATATTCGTATAAGCCGTATTACGCCGTTTACCTTGCGGTAACTACGCCGCTCCCAACCTAATGTCAGGGGGAACGCCGTTATCGGCGTTAATCGGCGTTGGTGCCGAAGGCACGCAGCGTTTATCGGCTTCTATAAAATTTATTGTCTTACTCTGCAATTGGAGTCGCAAAAGTTAACACAGTCAAAATAACTTGCCTTTTTCGGGTCGCAAGCGCTGGCATCACATCCCTCATAAGGAGTATCAATTATTCCGTTACCGCAATACGGGCCGGTGCGGGTTACCAGCAGGCAATTATTTGAACAATAAACGCACTGTCCGTTGTAGGGCGCGACGCAAACCGTGTCGTTAGCGCTTCCCATATCGCACATTTCATAGCCCTGCCTTACCAATCCATCGCCGCAGCGGGCGGATTTGCAGGAAACCGAGAGGTCGCTTTCCTTGCCGGGAATAATTACGCATCCGTCAGTATTGACACGATTTCCATCATCGCATTCTTCAATCCCCTCTTTAATACCATTGCCGCAGGCGCCGGGATAAGCGCAAGCGCCGTAATCACCCCACCGGCAAGGAGACCCCTCTCCCCACGCACACACCTCTCTTGTTTTGCACACAGCCGTGACATTTCTCACGCCGGAAGAGCATGTCCTATCATCTACGGAACAACATTTGCCGCAACTAAGACGACTCGGCTCTCCCCGCCAAAAATTGCAAGGTCTACAAGATTTTATGGTTACGCTAGTACAAACATTTTGGTAGTTTTTCACAATTTCCGATTGGCAAAAATATTTATCTCCACCACACTGTCTACTTTTCACTTGATATTGAATCGTGCAACCTTCGCTGGAAGTTTCAGCAACAGGGGTATCGCACTCTTCATGCGCCTCCTGCCTGATATTATCCCCGCATCTCGGACCGTCAATCTTGCATTCCGAAGAACAACCGCTGTCATAAAATCCGTTTTGTTGGGGACCTAAATCGCATTCCTCGGGGCCGCTTCGAACCCCATAACTATGATTAAGTGACGGCTCCTTATCGTTATCCGGATCAGGACCGTCAAGATTTCCGTCCCCGCAATAATGACCGATTCCTTGGCAAGTTGCGCCGCATCTGCCGTATCTGCCGTTTAACGAGCCGTCATCGCACACCTCGCTTCCCTGAACCACTCCGTCGCCGCAGCGAGTGGTTGAACAATCCCCTGGTTCCCAACCCGTACACTTACTATTACAAGTATCAGTTCTAAATTGATTTACTCCGCAAGACTCAATTCTTGTTTCTCCGAGTTCGCAGACCTCTCCCGCGCCGACAATCCCATCGCCGCATCTGCCGCTTCCCGCGCTTATTACATTGTCAGCGCAAGACTTATGCGCGTTCAATATGTAATTTCCATCGCTATAAAGAACCGGTATAGGGTTCCTCCAGTTGCCGTCCGGCGCCCATTTGTCAGCGGTCTGCGGTTCGCGCGACGAAAACAATTCCGTGTATTCCAAATCAAATCCCAAAGTAAATTCTTTCCCGTCCGGCCGCCCTTTATATTCGTAAAATCTGGAATATCTCGGACAATAAAATGTGCTTGAAGCGGAATTAAAACAGGTTAGCGCGTTGTACGGCTCCTCGCAAGCAAAAGAAAATTCATTTAATAAATCTTCCGGCAAGGCATAACCCAAAGTATTGCCCAAAGCGCTCTGCCAAGAGGACCATTTGGAATTTGTGAGATACGAAATAAATGTGCCCCCTTCCAGTTTGGGATAATTTTTGACGCAAGTTTCGCCAGACGGACAATCCGAGTCGGCATAACATCTTAAAGAAGCGGTCCTTGAACAAGTCGCGGCGCTTTTGCCGAAAGAATAAAATTTTTCTTCCATATCGCGAATTTGGGCAATACGCTTCATATCGCGGCGGAGCAATGTCTTTTTGGCGTCGCAATAAACCATGTTCTTGAGACCGGGCTGGGAAACAAGAGCCGCCCTCTGGCAATCCGACCGCTTCAAACAACTCACCAATTTGCCGGCAGGCGCCCAATCCCTGCCGCCCAAAATTTTACAAACGCGCCTGTCGCGAATGTCTCTGCTTAAATTTGCTAAAAATTTAAAGTTGGATAAAAGTTGATTATAAACCGCCACTGTGTAAGGAGAAGCGTTTTCATTGTAAGAAATAATAAAGATGTTGCTGTAAAGAGTATATTCATTGAGATAGTTGTATTGATACGGCGCGCTGATGTAAACCGTTCTGCCGTCTTGAATCGCTTCAAATCCGTCAACAGTTACTTTTGAAGGACTACCGCCAAACCCCTGCTTTTCATACCAAACCTCCGGAGAAAAATGTTCCGGATTCGTATTTACCCTAATACCGATTGCATCGCCTTTTTTGCAATTTGGATTATTTTCCGGACAATTTAGCGTTAAAAGATATTCTTGCAAAATACCCAGACTTGGGGAATAAGGAACTCGGACGACTTCCACGTCCGGCAAATCGTCGGGGGTGTAATGCTCTTCGCCATAATCGCGGCAATAAAATGCCTCAAAACCGAGATTTTTATCGCGGCTATCGGTAAAAACCCAGGGAGACCACTCGCTGTCAGTTCGCGCCGGCCAAGGATTTTCGCAAATCAAAACCGAAATCGGCGCGGAAGCGGTTTTTGTGAAAGCGCTTTTATAAATTATGTCCGCGGTGCTTGACGCCATTGCGGTGATTGTTGTTTCGCCTTGACGAACCGCGGCTGGAACCTGCAAATTCTGATCTTTGCCTTCAAGCGACACGTCGCCGGCAAAATTAACGATGTTCGTATCGGCTATCAGCCACCTCCAATCCCAAGCGTAAACATCCGGAACAGATTCAATCGGCTCAATGGTTGTTTCTCTCTTGGTGTACCCTTGAGCGGAAATAGGATGCGAGTCAAAATCAAAAATGTACATTTCCGGAGGAATAAGGCGGACTTCGTCCAAGGCGCAAATTTTGTCGCCAGTGGTAAATTCCCAACTAGCGGCGTTTTTCATTGTTACGCCATTTTTACTTTTAACGACATTCGCCGGGATTCTTATTTCGTATCTTTTATTTGCCGAAAGAGCCGCTTTTAAATTTAACGACACTTTGGTTTTTTTGATTCCGCCGGCTTCTATCGCGCTAAACGAAAGGCCGGTAATGGTGCTTGTGGTTGCGTCCACCCTCTCGGTTCCTGACAGTCTATAAACAAAAACGTTTCCGGCAAAACTGGCTTGGTCCATTTCTTGATTGAATATCGCTCCAACGGTCGCGTTGCGGCAAACGTTAGAACTTCTGTCGGCTGGAATTACCGATTCAACGCGCGGCGCAAGGTAGCAGCATTTGTTCGCGCCGCAGCCCAAATCTTTTCTGTCAATATAAGGCGGGGCGCACATCAAATCGTTTTCGCAAACGCATTGGACATTGACATCGGCTTGGCCCGGTTTGTTCTGCGCTTCAGCCCTAACTTCAATAAATCTGCATTCTCCGTCAGTTTCGCAACTTGAATTTTCGGCGACAACATATTGGAATGGATCAATATTTATATCGCGACTGATAAACTCGCATTCCTCGCCAGTTTCAAGCGGCAGTCCATTGCCGCAAACAGAACCGTAGACGATATTAGAACCCTCGTTCAAACAAAGGCGCGAGCATCCATCAGAAGATGCGATATTTCCATCATCGCAATCCTCGCCAGTTTCAAGGCGATTATTGCCGCAACAATTGGAATCAGTCGGGTTGGCGCAAGGATTTAAACCTTCTTTGAGACACCTGTTTGAACAGCCGTCGCCGTTTAAAATGTTGCCATCATCACAATCCTCGCCCTCTTCAGGAAGACCTCCATTGCCGCAAACCGGATAGGGACCGGTTACGCTTCCTTCATTAAGACACTCGGCGCTGCAACCGTCGCCGCTCGCCGAGTTTCCATCATCGCAATCTTCACCGTCGCCAATATCACCATTGCCGCAAATTGAGCCGCCTTTTGATGAACCCTCATTAAGGCAAGACGAAGAGCATCCGTCATTAGCCGCTGTGTTCCCGTCATCGCAATCTTCGCCCGCGTCTTTAATTCCATTGCCGCAAGTTAAAGCATTGCCTTCGTTTAAACACCTTTCCGAACAACCATCGCCTGAAATTATGTTGCCCTCATCGCAATCCTCGCCTTTTTCAATTCTGCTGTTGCCGCAAACGGAAATGTTTATGGTGCCTGTGTTAAGACAATTTGCCGCGCAATTGATTCTGCCGCCGCGAGGCAAAACATTCAAAAGACCGCCGTCAGCCGCGTAATACATAGCAACAATGTCCGGATTTGCCGATGTCCAGCGCCAACTGTAGTCAGTGGCGACAAGCCGCTGGCCTTGGGGATTGCAATCATCCGGCGCGCCAAGCGCCGAAGCGCTTAAAGACGATTTTTCGCCGATATATTTTAAAACCGTGCTTTCCGGCGCAAGCGATACGGAATCTATTTCGCAAGGTTCGGCTGAATTGCGCGTTTTAAACATCCAGGAAAAATTGGAGCCGTAATTGGCGCCCGACAAAAGCGCGCCGCTTGTTGATTTGATTCCAAACTGACCGCCATCAATAATTACGCGATAATAAGTTGAATCTTCAAGAAGCAAATGGTTTAAGACAACAGTTGCTTGTTTAGTTACTTCCGAATAAGTATAAGTGGGAGTAACCCCCAACTCGGTTAATCTTAACGCGCTGCAAGATTCATTTTCGCATTTATATAAATGTAAGTTGTTGGAAAATGTGTCTTGGTCAAGCGAAACATTGGTTTTAAAGCCAACTTCGGCGTTAACGCAGGCGGTATTGCATTTTGGCCAGTATTCAATAATTTTCGGGTCGGTGAAACCAATCACGAGCTCGCCGTAATCGCTGCGGTTTTTTGTTGGCACCGCGGCCCAAATCCTTATTGCCGGCCCTGGCGCGGTTTCAGCGTTGGTTGTCGCCTGCGCCTGCGGATCTACCCTGCCGTCGCCGTTGGAATCCTGCGTCGCGACAGTCGCTTTCACTGTCGGCGAGTCGTCGGCTTCTCTGGCATACCAATCCCAATTGTATGAATAACCATTTAAGAGTATGCAAATATCGTCTTTGGAAATAGCAGAGGCGTTATAATCTATCACATCATCTTTTTTATCGGAAGTTTTGTTTGCTGGATTGACAATCACATTGCCCAATTCGCAATTTTGAGCGTCTGCCCTTGTTTGAAAACCAAAACAGTATGAAAACCCTTCACCGCACTCGTCTTTCCTTTCCTCCATATAACCGCCGCCTTCGCCCGCGCCCCTGATTCCAGTTTTCAAAAATATTTGATAATAAGTTGACGGCGACAAATTCGCCGAAGGCGCAAAAGAAAAACCATTGTTCCAACTGCTGATTGCGCCCGCCACATTCTCCACCTCGGCGCACGGATTTTCATCCGCGCCCACGCATTTGTAGACCAAAATATTTGAAGAATTCAAAGTCAGTTGGTCAACATCGGTTGTGAATCTCGCGCCGACTGCCGCGTTAACGCAAACATTGTTTCCGCCCCGTCTGGCATCCCAAGGCGCGGGCGACGGCGAAACGCCGTCGCTGCATTCTTCAACCACGCGAGGCACTAATGGAATAAGGCCAGTGGAAAATCTCCATAAATATCCGCCCTGGCGCAGACCAACAGCGCATTGTTCCGTCTCAGGAAGGCAAACGCCGTTAGCGCAGCATTGTTCACCTGTCCCGCATCCCGAAGCATTGCAATCGGCAACCGTGAAATTAACCGCATTGCTTTCCAAAGAATTGACCACAACTTTGACCGCTCCGGTTTCAGCAGCCACAGGCACAGTGGCGCGAATCTCACCGTCATTCCACGAGGAAATTGAAGCGTTGTTCTGGCGGGTGAAAACAACCAGTCCCGCAGTTAAGCCGAATCTTTCGCCTATAAGCATTACCGCGGTTCGGCCGGCCGGACCATTATTGGGATTAATGCGGCAAACGCCGGGCCGCGCCGCGCCTTCTCTAATATTAAAATTGACTGAATCGCTTTCAATGTCATCCCGCCTTTTGATTCTGACACCATAATCTCCCAAAGACACCTTCGTTCTACCGTCTTTGAAAAGAGAAGGAACTTTTATCGTGATTGAAGTGTTTTGCCAAAAATTATTTTCACAGCCGGCGGGAAAACTCGTGTCACCATACGCCTCGTCGCCGGTGCGTTTATTTTTGAAAATGACCAAACCTGTGACGCCTCCGAAATTGCTGCCAAAAAGCGTGACATAATCGCCTTTAACGGCTGAATCCGGGTCAATGTAACTTATGACTGGCTTAAGGCCGGTTTCTTCGGCGCTCACGCGGAAATTAACCGAGTTGCTAAGTTGGCCGTTTACTATTACCCTGACCGGGTAAGCGCCTGCCACAAGCGCCGGCACAATGCCGGTAATAGACAAATCGCTCCAAATTTGCGGATTGATGTCGCGGTCAGCCATGACTGCCTGGCTTGCGCCTTGCGATTCGCCGAATTGGAGGCCGGAAATGACAAAAACATCGCTCCGCACGCCGGAATTGGGACTAAGTCCGCAAATGCCGGGACGGGTGATGTTGTTCACGACAAAATCGGAAATTCGAGGACCGCGCTCATCATTGGTCGCGTCTTCAAGCTGGGCCGAAGTTGTGACTTTAATCGGACCGGAGACCGCGCCCTCCGGAACTTTCACCACGATTTGATTCGCTTGCCAGGCGGCGGCGCAATCGCCAAGCAAAGCGATTTTGTCGTCCATCGGGTCTTCGGCGCCCAAAAATACAACTTGGCCCGGAATTGCGCCGAAATAACTGCCGAAAATCGTCACTAAATTTCCCTCCTTGCCGTCTTTGGGGTCAAGGCCGGAAATGAGCGGCAATTCAAGACAAATACCGTTAACGCAACTGCCTGAAGCGCAATCGCTGTCGCGTTGGCAGGGGCCGTTGACGCAAACTCCGCAGTTGTTTCCGCCGCAATCAATGTCAGTCTCGTCAAAATCCTGGATGCCGTTAAAACAATGCGCTGGCCTTAAATTAACAAAAACAGACGCGGAAACAGAATTGTTCGCGTTTATATCATACGCTTTTGCTTTTATTTCGTGGCTGCCGACCGCGGCGCCGGTCGTGTCCCAAATACCCGAAGCGACAAAATTCAAAGGCGTTTGCCCCCCGCTCGGCGCGCCGATGTCAACCAAAGAGTCATCAACATAAAACTCAACATAAGATATGCCCCCGTCATCAATTGCTTCGGCTTCCAAATTAACGGAAATGTCTTGCGATAAAATCGCGTTTTGCGCCGGATTGCGAATTACAACCGTCGGACCTGTCACATCAACCAAATTGCCGGTATGAAAATTGCCTTCGCAATTTGGCGCAAAACCGCCGCAAGTCAAACTCAAACCCGTCCTGCTTTTTAAATTGTTTGAAACCGCGACATGGAAATCGCTGTCCGCGTCAAAACATTTTCTGTCCTGATTCGGTTCGGGGCAAGCCGCCAAAGGAGTGAATTCAACCACCGAACCATTAGTAATGTAAGTTCCAAGAACTCTCTCCCCGCCCTTGGTGACCAAAACATTGTTT